>JANXOO010000918.1 GCA_025353525.1 Schlesneria sp.
GAAAAAACGTCGCGACCAGCAATCCGCAACCGATTGCGGTCATCTGCGTTTTGAAGATTGCTCTTTCGGACATCGGTTCAAAATGCAATTCGATCGTTCGTCGGCGGGTGACGGATCGATGTGTTGCATCGAGTGTTTCAAAGCACTTGACCAGATCGCCCCACTCACCATCGACAACACCCGGTTCGTCGCGCAACGGGTTCTTGCGAGAGATCGACGTTCCAAAAGCGGCCAGCAGATCGCGTGATGTCGAGGGGGCATGTCCCTCGGCGCGTTGTCCATCGATCGTGCAGGTCCATTGTCGGGTCGAGGTTTCCCGAATCAGCTCGGCGACACCGTTTGAACCACGAACGATCAGCCTCCATTCGCTGGCCGCTGACGTCGAATCGATCGACCAGTTCAGTTCGGGCAACGTACGACCTGCCAGAACGACGCTCTGAATCAGTACACCATCGTCCGTTGCAGCAGTCCTCAACCCTGTGACCTGGTTAAAGTCCCCGATCAGCCAGCGAGGCAGATCGATATCGAGCAGCAGTTCGGCATCGACATCCCGTTGAGCGATCGGCATTCCCGGCGGGGATGTTGCCAGCGATCGTTTTAACTGCAGAAACCGAACCGGGCCGATTGCTCCTTCGGTGATCGCACGCTTCAGTCGTACGGCGGCCGCATCAAAACGATGCCAGAAGACCGGATAAAGTGTGACGCGATTGTCATCACGAATCAGACTCATTTCATAGGCGAATGTCGATCCCTGCGCTGCACTCGGCATGAACAGGATCGGAAACCCTGCCGTCGCCAGTTGCCGGGCTCCTTCGAGAATTTGTGGTTCGATACCGCCGACAAGGATTGCATCGACCTGTGTATCGACGAGTAAATCTTCCCAGTGTTCGACAAACGCAACATCGCGAAGCCCGTGCAGCAACTGATCTGCCTGAGGAGTCACCCGCACGGCGTGAGTCAACCGATGCCCGTCGACGCCATCGTTCAGGGCATCAACAACCGGTTTTGCGAGCAGATCATCACAAAGCAAGGCAAATCGCATATTCAGAGATTTCATTTCTTCAGGTAGAGCAGGCATCCAGCCAGCTTCGAACTCCAGTGAGGCGACCGGCAGAAAATGAATGACCGCTTGCTGAAAAACGGGGACTGGCTCCAAGGCTTCCAGGCGCCTGTCCCCCTTTTTCAGCAAACCGGCGAATGGTGACTTTTTTCCTGCCGGTCGCCCTATGAAGCAACAGGTTTGACAAACAAATCGGCACGCGCGTTTCGTTAGTTCGACAAATCAAAGCAAGCCAGTGTTTTTTCGTTGCGGACAAAGAATCGACCGTTGGATAAAGCCGGAAGAGCCCTGATCGTTCCAGAAAGTAACGATGCCGATCCCGATTGATTGTAGTGCAGTCGATTCATCGAGACGACTTTCAGGATTCCGTCCGATTGCATGACGAGCAGTTTTCCGTCAGCACCGATCAGCGTCGCATAGACGATTTCGGATGTCGACCAGAACTCCTTCCGCGTTACAGGGTCAAAGCATTTCAACGTCGGTGCCCCCTGGTCCTGCCGTCCGCTGATTCCGTAGGCGGCACCGTCGTGCAGGATTGGCGTCGTGTACTGGCTCGACAGAACGTCATCATCCCAGACAACATCAACATTTGAATCGGTCAGTTTCAGCCAGCGAGCTCCAATTCCATAACTCGCCGTCAAAAGCACATGGTCGCCGTAAAGTACGGGAATCGACGCATTCACAGTGGGGCCCCGCTGGCCAAACGGCGTTTTGAATCGTTCGGCTCCCGTGAGTGGATCGAGCGACACGAAATTCAGTCGGGTCAGACACAAAAGGTGCCGCGTTCCATTCAGTGTAATGGCGACAGGAGACGAATAACTTGCCTGGTCTCGCACCGACGACCAGGCCGTCTTGCCGGTATCGGAATGAAACGCGACAACACCCGCATTCTTTTTGTCGCCGCCGACGATCACAATGACCAGTGTCCCTTCAATCAGTGGCGACGACCCCGCTCCGAAATAACCGCCGTCGGCTCCAAAATCTTCGTGGGTCTTTCGCTCCCACCGTTTTTTTCCGGTCTTCAGGTCGACGCAGTACAATACGCCTTGTGCTGAAAAAGCGTAGATCGCTCCATCCTGAATTGTCGGAACCGCACGCGGGCCATCGTCATCGACGATTCCCGGCCGAAATGTCGTACGAAATGACGTGGTCCAGATCTGTTCGCCTGACTCTGCATGAAACGCGGTCAATTCGTCTTTGTCGCTATGGCGATGAAACAGAGCGACGATGTTGTCGGAAACGGCCGGGCCGGCGAATCCCGATCCGACGCTTGCTTCCCATGTTTTTGTCGGCCGACCGGCCGGCCATCGTTCGGCGATTTTTTCTTCTGTCGCAATCCCGTTCCTTTGCGGCCCCAGGATCTGGGGCCAATCACCCGCATGAATCTGTTCGACAAAAATCCAGGTAACGCAGAAAACCGGCACCATCGGGATCAGGAATCGAAATGACATCAGACTGTTTCCACTGTGAGCTTCAATTTTGCTGCGAGATTCCTGAACGAGTGTAGTCGGTCTGCCTGAAGACTGCACTTTCGCCCACGCATGAAAATCGATCTCGAAACGGCAGATACGAAAAAACAGCACACCCCGCAATCATCAATCGCGGGGTGCGCTGCGTCATCCGGTTTTTATCGTCGCATGCGACCCGGAACCGTTGATTTCAGGGTCGCTACGGAATCAAGTCACCGTTATCGTATTTCCGTTCAGGTTTAATGCTCCACCGAAATGGTTTCCGGCATCGTTCAGCGTAATTGCCGAGGCTCCGGCGTTGGCGTTAATCGTCAGTAGGCCACCGATCTTCAATACGCCGCTATCTGTCACCGCACCACCCGAAATCACGGTCAACGTTCCTGTCGTAGTGACTGTGCCGAGATCGGTCGCTGTCAGGCTGGTGATTGAAACGGAGTTTCCGACCAGTGAGACAGCAAGTGTATAGGTCGATCCCGCCGTGTTCAGAGTGATATTGTTGGTCGCACCGGCATTCAGGTTTGTCGTACCGGTCACGGTGACAACACCGCTATCTGTAATTGCGCCTTTCGAAACGACAATCAGATTTCCTGTGACGGTCATTGCACCGAAGTCAACTGCGCTTGCCGATGATATTGTGACATTGTTTCCTTTGAGGATCAAAGCACCGCCGTACAAGTTGGTGACGTTGTTGACGCTGATATCGTATCCGCCAGACGAAACGGTTGTTGTATCGATCGTCGTCGTGCCGCCGATCACCATTTTTCCATTGTTCGTAACAGCACCGTGATCAGAAACGAGGCTCAGGTTCCCGGAAAGGGTAGAAACACCAAGAATCGTACCTGACGCATGCACATTCTTGACAGTGGCGTTGGTACCAATAAATCCGATCGCGCCGCCGAAATCATGAGATGAGCCCAGCGTGATGGCCGCAGTACCCGCGTTAAAATTCGAGGTACCGGTCACTGTCAGCACTCCGCTGTCTGTGATAGCGCCCGTTGTTTTCACGCTCAAATTGCCCGTCACTGTGCTCGTGGAAAGAATCACCGGACCAGTCGCGTTGACTGTTACATTGACACCTTTGAGAAGCAGGCCCGAACCAAACGTGTTCGCTGATGTCGACAGCGACAGATCGTGACCCGATGCGTCAATCGTCACGAGTAGGGTAACGGCCAGCTTTCCCGAATTTGACACGGCGCCAGCCGTAGAAGTAATCGTCAATGTTCCTGCCAGTGTCGACGTTCCAAGAACAGTCGCGATGGAATTCGTGAGCGTCGCGTTCGTTCCCGTCAGACTGATGGCTCCCGTGAAAGATGAGGATTGCGTCAGTGATATCGGATTGGCTCCGGCATTCAGTGCCGTGGTTCCCGACACGCTCAAAACTCCGGCATCGGCAATTGTTCCAACGGCCGTCAAAGCGAGATTTCCCGAAACTGCCGAGGCGCCCAATGTGACCGCATGCGCTGATTTCACCGTCGCGTTGGCCGAGGTCACCAGCAGATTGTTTCTGAACCAGTTGGTTGCAAAACTGAGCGAAACATCTTTCCCGGAGGCAGAGATCGTAGTGATCCCGGTCACATCGATTTTTCCTGAATTGGTGACGGCCGCCGTTGAGTTGACCGTAAGTGTTCCCGCTGCGGTGATTGCGCCCAGATTCAATCCTGCTGCTTGCAGGGTGATGTTGTTCCCATTAAGTGATACAGCACCCACGAGCACTTCGGATGCACTCAAAGTGATATCGCTCAACGCTCCCACATTGATATTGGTCGTTCCGGAGACGTGAAGAGGTGCGGAATTATTTACAACGGCCCCGGTTGATGTAATCGACAGATTTCCTGTGACTACAAGTGTCGCTCCTTGATTCAGTACGACCGATCCCGTCGCGGCAACGGTGACGTTATTTCCCGTAAATCCGAGAAAACCGCCAAAGCTGTTCGCTGCATTATTCAACGCGATATCGCTCTTCCCGGCAGAGACTCTTGCATTCCCGGTCACATCGAGTTTTCCGGAATTCTTGACCGCTCCGGTCGTGGTCACGGTCAAGTCACTTGCCGCCGTAATTACGCCGAGATTCAAGTCGGTTTTGGCAACCACACTGATGTAGTTCCCGTTCAGAGCGAGGGCACCGCCGAAAGTACTCGTTCCGGTCCCCAACGAAATACTGTTCGCAGCACCCGCGTTGATTGTCGTGGTTCCGGTGACACTGATCTTTGTGCCCCAGGTGAGGACCCCGCTCGCTCCCGTCGAGGTCACTGAGAAATTGCCTGTCAGGTTAGTGTTGTCGAGCCATGTCAAGGTCGCGGCGTTTTTAAATGTCGCGTTTGACCCGATGAAGCCAATCGGTGCTGTAAACGTCGATGCCGCATTCGTCAGCGTAATCGCAGAGGTTCCGGCGTTGAGAAGCGAAACACCTCCCACCGTCAGCAGGGCGGACCCGGTGATTGCTCCCGTCGCCTTGATATTGAGCCCACCGGGAGCGGTAACAACGCCAAGAGCCACCGGTCCCGTCGCGGCCACCGTGACCAGGCCGGTACCATTCAGCGTCAAGAGTCCCGTAAACACATTGGACGGCGACGAGAGCGTGATCACGGGTGCGGTAATCGTCGTCGTAGTACCGACACTGAGTTTTCCCGTATTCGTGACCGGTGAGCTCGCTATGACTGTCAAGGATCCGGTCAGCGTACAAACGCCAAGAATCGTAGTGGGCAAGTTGTTGATCGTGGCGCTTGTCCCGACTAATGATATGGCGCCCTGAATGAAGTTCGAAGTGTTCGTCAGAGAGATGGCGTTCGCGCCCGCGTTGAGCGTCAACGTTCCCGTGACGTTCCAGCGATTTGAACCTGCTGTGCTCACGTCCGAGATCGTCCCGGTGGCTGTGACCGCCAGAATTCCCGTGGCATCGGTGGTATCCAGTCTCACCGCACCGGTAGCAGCGACGGTCAGATTCTTACCATTAAGAAAGAGGCTCCCGCTAAAGGCGTTGGTCTTCGTTCCCAGCGTCACGTCTTTTTTAGCACCGCTGTTGTCGGCGACGACTGTCGTCGTTCCAGATACCGCCAGCTTGCCTGAATTCGTCACGTCCGAGTTCGCCGTCACCGACAAATTGCCGCTTGCCAGTGTGGTTGCCGACAGATTCAGTGGGGTGGTCGAAGTTGAGGCAATGGTCAAATTGCCGCCTGAGACTCCTCCGACCGAACCGACATTTGTCAGCGTCAGCGTCAGATTTCCGCTGACACCGTTGACAATCAGAGCGTCAGCACCGCCGCCACCCGTGAACACGACCGAACTGACATTGCTGTTCGTCGCGCCAACGATTGTTCGATACAAAACACCGTTCAAACTGATCGCTGTCGATGAGGCGCCTGCCGTCGCAGTAACGGCATCGGCGCCGATGGTACCTGTTATCGTTAAAATGCCCGTTGACGAATCGAACGCAATTCCCAGGATTGGAGCTGTCGTGAGCATCGTCCGTCGCTCTAGCATTTCGATGCACGCTGGCACCGCCAGGTCATCTCGAAACTGTCCCGATCGCTTCCTCGGACGTGGAGTCGACGTACTGTCTGACAGATTGGACCACAGTTTTCTGAACGACTCGTGACGGCTGAAGAAATCCAGCATGGCAATAGCTCCACACTAACCGGGGTGACGCGAAACTCAGTCGAAACGAATGAGTCGTGATGCTCGAGGGTTCCGTCCCGGGGTTGATCCCGGAGACACAGTTCGAAGTTCGTACTTGTGGCGACAAGACGAATAGTGAACTCTACATCCGTTCCGGGATTCGACGTTCAATTCATTGACGCTTTCGAATTAATCGAAGAGAAAGGCAATCCCTTGTCTGCAATTCATGAGAAATCAGCAAGATTTGCCGAAGTCGTGAACGATCGTCGGCGAACATGCCGGTTGGGAAAAGCTGACCGCTGAAACAACGAAAACATCGTCCGGACACAACGGTTGTGACGGTGATGACGCATGAGAGGCCTGAGGGGTTTGATGCCTCGACTTTGAACCGTCAAAGAGGGGAACAGGACGATTTGCCTATTTTTTTCCGTGCGCCGCAGACGAAGCGGTTGACCGGAGCGTCGTCAGAAATTCGACCAGATCGCGAATTTCCGATTTGGTCAGCTTTTTCACCATGTCATCCGGCATCCCGGATTTCCCGATCGCCCTTTCTTCAATTTCTGATTTGACGATCGTGACGATTTGCCCGTCGGGCAGTTGCAATTGAAGTCGTTCGCCGTCATCACTTTTGACAATTCCTGCGTAGACTTTGCCGTTGGATAACTCGATAACCGCCGTTTCAAATCCTTTGGCAATCTGCTTGCTCGGATCGACGACCGCCTCCAGTAAATAGTCACGATTTTTGTCGAGTCCGATGCGGGAAAGATCAGGTCCGACGTCCCCACCTGAAGCGTCGATCTTATGGCATCGCCGGCACGAAACGTCGGCGCGGCCAAAGAAAATCTCCCGGCCACGGTCGCAATCGCCACCGACCAATGCTTCGCGATAGTCCTTCAAGTGATCGCCTGCCAGGCGATTTTTTTCGAATGCCGCAATCTTTTTCTTCAAATCGTCGGTACCTCGTCGATGTGCTGCCATGAGCAAATCGAGAGACACGGCTGGCGAGGCGCCACCTGCCAGCAACTTGTCGCACCAGCGGGACAGGACAGCGTCAGCATCGTCTCGCCGCATCGTTGCCAGAGCAGCAATCGCACCTTGCTGTTCCCGAACGGAATCGCTGTCAATGGTCTCTTCCATCGATCGGACCGCCCGAGCCGGATCCAGCCCCCCCAACACGCGACGGGCCTCGCTGCGCACAACCGGCTCGGTGTCTTTCAGGCCCCGTTCGATCGAAATCGCCAGCTCGGAACTCTTTAACGACTGAAGTGCGGCCAACGCTGAAACTCGCAATGTTGCGGTCGAGTTTTTAGCATCTTTGAGGATTTCAACCAGAAAGGGTTCTACGTCGGTAATCTCGTAGTGCGCAGCAAGCTTTGCTCCCGCTTCGCGCAGTTTCGGTTCGGCGGCGAAAATTGACCCCAACTGCGGACGCACGATCGAAGCGATATCGACGCTGCGATCCGGAAGAGCTCGGAACTGGTTCGTGACGCGATCGAGCGGACCAGGCGAATTCCAGGAATCCAGCTCTTCCAGTGCTTCAAGCCGCAAATGGCTATCGCCCAGCGGGTTCGCCGCGAAAGCAGCAACAGCCTCTGCGTTTTCTTTCGTTCCAAGCCGATAGTTGGCACTCAAAACACGTCGCAACACCGGATCCGAAAGTCCCGGGTGGTCGAGCAACCGTGCCAGGGCCGGCATCGCGTCCGGAATCGGAAGGTCGTGAATTGCCCTGGCCGCTTCAGCAACAACCAAAGGGTCAGGATCGTTCAGAAATGCCGCCAGTCCAGGGTGCGCCAACCGGCGAAGAGCCACAGCAGCCCCGATTCGGATCGCAGAAACCGGCATCTTGACGGTCGCCAGCAATTCGTCCGGAGTCGCCGTTCCGGCGAGTCCCATTACTAACGCGTGCCGTAATGTCGGATCTGCATCGGCGTTCTCGGCCAGGGCTTCCATCAGCGGAACGACGGCCGGTTTGTATTTCAGTTTGCCGATAGCAATTGCGGCGAGTGATCGAACTCGCCCGTCGTGATCTTTGATCAGTCGCATCAGGCCCGTCGCAGCGCCCTGATAGCGAGCGTCGCCAAACACGCGAGCAACGTGCGAGCGGACTTCCGGTTCCTTGTCATCCATCAACGCCAAAAGTGGTTCGAGGACCAGGGGATCGTGTCGCCCCATTTGACCGAGCCCCTGAATTGCGTGAACGCGAGCGTAAAGACCGTCTCCCTGCGTCGCTGCCGTGGTCAGTTCTTTCGAGGCCGTCTTTTTTGCCAGCGACATCTGAGCCCGCAGTCGAACCCGGGAA
>JANXOO010000919.1 GCA_025353525.1 Schlesneria sp.
CTTAACCCCTTCCGTCCGATGACGGATGAAGAACGAAAGTTGTGGAGTGGAATCATCGATCAGTCGTTCCAGAAGTTCATTACGGTGATCGACGAGAATCGCGACAGCCTCGATCGGGACGGAGTCAAAGCCCTGGCGACCGGTCAAATCTATACCGCCGACGACGCCAAAGACAACAAACTGATCGACGAGATCGGCTACGAAGAAGACTCGCTGGAAGCACTCAAGGAAAAGGTTAATCTCAAGAACCCGCGTATCGTCAGCTACGATTCGCCGACAACGGTCCTCGACCTGCTTTTGGGCAGCGCCAAAGCTCAACAACAATCGGACCCGTGGAAATCATTCGTGGAATCGACCGTTCCCCGCGCCATGTACTATTGCTCGTGGCTTCCCACACTGCCTTAGGATTCGCGTTGCTCAAAAACCAATCGCGTTCGTCGTGAAAACGGGAAATCGTTTTTCCCAATGCGATGCACCTGAACGGTTCGGCTGTCCTGCTCGCTCGTGAGCAAAGCCACCGGACTGCTCTGAATCACAAAGCCATTAAACCAGGGCCGTCTGAAATGCGTTGCGGCGGATGATGGGAATATTTCCGATACCTGACACCGAAACCTCGTGATCATTATGAAGGGCCGCGGTTATTCAGAGGGGCTCATTTTTAAAGATGCGTAAGATCGTGCCAAATGACTAGAACTCGCCGGTGATTTCACCTCCCGCGCGAGTTCCGAGACTTCGCCATATGCGATTGTCGAGGTTATTGCTGATTGATCGAACAGCCCCATCCATCATCAACGTCTGAACGATGCCAATGTGATAACTTCGTGATGTGACCGACGCATAGGTGGTCGAAGTGGCATCCTCCTCGGCAGATGTGAAGTCAATATCGTAGGTCACTCCACCCGTTGTAAACGGAACTTTTGTGTTTGGGTTAAACGTCGTCGTGAACCCCGTTTGATGAACCCTTCCCTCAACCCACTCGGTGTGAGAATCAATCGGATCAAAATCGCCACTTGATCCAATTCCAACAAGCGTGACCACGTCGCCCGGAGGAGCGACAGGAGCGTTGCTCCCACCCTTCAAGTTCGGTTGAAATGCCTTGACTTCAGAAAACCCCATCGTATTGCTCATTCCATCCGTGAAGTCGCTGTCTCGGAGGCGACCGTTCGGCATGAAAGCGCCTTGCGGCTGCGACCCGCCTACGGGGTCGAATACCAGCCATGTCCCCTGATTTGCCCCATAGTTGACGGGATACTGCTTGATACCATCACGCAGACTGGCTTTGTCGTTGATTTCGCTGGGACAAAGATACGCGGGAACTCGAACGCTCGGCACATTCTGTTGTGAATTATAGGGGGCGGAAAAATTGATCAGATTCTGAAGATTCGCCTGATCGAGATAGGGCAGCAAACGCGCCTGAGCCGACCACTGACCAAAGTCCCCCGGGCGAATGCACACGGTAGGCGGAAAGCACATGTAGACATCAAGGTAGTTGTGAAGTGCCAATCCAATTTGCTTGAGATTGTTTTTGCATTGAGTCCTTCTTGCTGCCTCGCGAGCCTGCTGCACGGCCGGGAGCAGCAATGCGATGAGCACTGCGATGATTGCGATCACAACGAGCAATTCGATCAGCGTAAAACCGCAGCGTTTGCGATGATCGTTCCTATCCATTCCTTGTAGCATTCGAACCACTCCGGAACATATTTTGACATTGAGACTCAGTCTCAAATAATACCACCGCGCCACATCACCTGTAAAGGCAAGTGACGGCAATTCTCGTTTAAACGGAGGCATTTTGGCGAAGTTTCAAAAACCTGAAACAGATTTTCGCTCGACATTTCCAGGCCGTCGGAACAACTTGGGGGGCCGCCAACTGCGGCGGTGGCAGTCTTAACATCGGCTTGCAATGGCAGATGTCGACCGGCCAATCCCCGTCAAAACGTGGAACTTTCCCGCCGCCCGAACAACGCCACGCAACGGTCCCGAATTCCGCCGCTGCCGAATTCCATCTGTTTCTTCACGCGAACCTCGCAAACCCGATGAAATCGGCCGCCAGGAAGCAATGAGTTACCACGTCTTGACTCGCGACAAAAACACTGTTGTAGTTCTGTGTACACTTTGGAGGGTGACTCGTGTTTGTGCATATCGAGCGAGGCTCGTCGGTACCGATTTCGCGACAGATCTCTGAGTAATTGCGGTCTCAGTGTTTGTCGGGTTCGCTGAAAGCAGGCGACAAACTGCCGTCGGTACGTGAACTGGCACAGCAGCTGGCTGTGAATGTCAACACGATCTTCCGGATTTATGAACGACTCGCGGCTGATCGTATAATTGAACTGCGGCATGGAGACGGAACCTATGTGCTTCCTCCGCCACGTCGTGCCGAATCGCAACTGGCGGCACAACGCGAGAAATTCGGTCGTGAATTCGAATCGCTGGTGCATCAAGGTTTGGCGCTCGGGTTTTCTGCAGCGGAATTACGTGCTCGGTTGACGATTTCGTTGACTGCGGCAAGGAGATCACAACAGTAAACGTCGTCCCGCTTCCTTCGGCTGTGAATCACGCTTTTCCCATCATTGATCGAGGCGTCCCCTCGCGTGCGTCGCATGCAATACATCGCGACGGCGTGGTTCCCAACGAGATGTTTTAACTCCGTGCGAAGAAATTGTCAGTTGTTGTGGCAATGGCTTCGGGCCAACTTTCCTTCAAGTTCTGTTTTACGTCTTTTCATTCGAAAGACATCCGATGAGTGACTCAGCCGTTTCCGTTCAACATCTCAGTAAAGGTTTTCATTCTCACGTCGTACTCGACGACGTAAGTTTCGAAATTCCGGCAGGACATACGTTTGCTTTGCCTGGGCGTAATGGCGCTGGCAAAACGACCATCATTCGAACGCTGCCGGGGTTATTGCCTGCTGATAAAGGGACGATTGAAGTGGGTTTGCGACCCTGCGACTCAAGCGATCGAATTGCGACGTCGGGTCGGTTACCGTGCGGAAGACCAGTCGATGTACGGGTGGATGACTGCGGTGGAACTCTGTCGATTTCCGGAGCCCTTTTATCGGCAATGGAACCCCCGTCTGGCCGACGATTACCTCTGGCGATTCGAGTTACCACGCCGTGTGCGAATCGAGCGTCTTTCGAAAGGTCAGACCGTCAAATCAGGCTTGGCAGTTGCACTGGGACCGATCTTGAAAACGGCACCAGTTTCGATCGGATGGCGGGAGCCTCCTGGAGTGGCTTGTGAGCGGTGTCCTTCCCTTGGTTTCCTTCGAAATCATATTTCAAAATCTGTTTTCTTCCCTTTGTCTTCTTCGCTTTTTGCGGTGTTCATTTTTTTCGCGGAATTTTCCGTTGTAGGAAATTTTCGTCTTGCTCAGTCCTGGAAGCCATTTTTAGACTGAATCGTCTTGATCCAATTTTGATGAACGTGCCGACGTCCTCCTTCTCGATGAGCTGGGTTATCTGACCATCGACAAGTGCGGGGCCGATCTGTTGTTCCAGGTGATTGCCGTCCGTTATGAATCCGGATCGATCGTGTTCACCACGAATCGACCCTTCCGGGAATGGGGCTGTCTGCCGGATGTCGACAACACCTTGGCCACGGCCTTGATCGACCGGCTGACGCATCACGGGGAGGCGCTTGTCATTCGAGGAGACAGCTATCGACGAAAAGATAAACCCTCCGACCCGCCCAGCGAGTGACGCTCGTTCCGCACAGCCCACCGACAGGAGAGACATTCCACGCTTCCGGGTCCGCGCGTCGTGAGTCCTCTGGGAAACCCAGCCCACCCTTGTGCCACATCGTGAAGCCGAATGGCACAAGCGGCCGGTTCGCAGGTCCGCGTGTTCCCAGCAGCCCCAGGCTCTGATCCCGATCCGCCAGCCTCCCCATTCCCCCGGAGTCGTCCCGGCGATCCCGATACCCTGTCGAGGCCCTCGGTCAACCCGGACTTCGATTCGGCGGTGGTCCGAGACCACACGAACGCCTCAGTCGCCTGAATTCCCGGAACCCCGGGATTCTCCCAACGGCAATCAAACGAACCACGTCACCCCACATCAACGACC
>JANXOO010000925.1 GCA_025353525.1 Schlesneria sp.
CACGATGTCGTCGGCGCGACGCATGAATCGCGGCTGGTGGACGAGGCGCGCCGTGGCGATCAGTCGGCTTTCGGGGAATTGGTCACTCGTTACGAACGGCGGCTGATCCGGGTCATCCTTCAATTTGTCAAAAATCAGGAATTGGCCGAGGATCTGGCTCAGGAATCGTTCCTCAAGGCCTATCAACGACTTTCCCAGTTCGACACGGCACGGCGGTTTGGCCCGTGGTTGTTTCGGATTGGCGTCAATCAAACGCTCGATTACCTGCGTCGTCGCAAGCGACGCGGTTTCTGGTTGCTGTTTTCAGAACGCGGAACGGAAAAAGACCCCGACCCAGGGGTGGCAGACCCTCGACTGCAACTTGATATGGAGCAAGAGGTTGCAGCAGTTCTTGAGCAAGTCCCCGAGAACTACCGAATTGTGCTGATCTTGCGAGAATTACAGAACTTTTCGACATCCGAAATTGCGACGATTCTGGAACGGAAAGAGGCGACAGTACGGTGGAGATTGGCCGAGGGACGTTCGATGTTTCACGACCTGTGGGTCAAGCGTCGTGATGCCGTCAGCAGTGCAGAGTCTCAGAAAGCTGACACTTATGACAGTACGTCGTCAGACGCGGAGACCGGAAATACAGCGACACAGAATGCTCCAGCAAAAAACAGTGTGGCCAAAAAAAATGTGACGCCGGATAAAGTGGACCCGACCGAGGGTAAATTGCCTTCAAAGTCGGACGTTCGAAAGAGACGAAAGGGTGAAGGATGATGGATTGTCAACGGGTGAGGCAGTTGCTTCCGCTGTGGATCGGACGGGATCTGCCCGATGCGTCGAGTGCTGCCGAGGTTGCCGTACATTTGGGGAATTGTACCGAATGCGAGCGGCATAGATCGGGGTTGCAATCGAGTCTTGACGTTTTGCAGGCATCGTCATCAGTGACGCTGTCGGAGCAGCCTGGTCGTTCCGGTATTTGGCCGAAACTGGCGGTCCGGATTTCTGAATGGGAATTAAAGCGACCTCGTGATCGATTTAACGGGTGGATTCCAGCGAGCGTGATGGCGATGGCGGTTGCATTGATGGTGGCTGTCTCGATTCCTTCGATTCACCAGGAATTTTTTGGCGAAGGTTTAAACGACTGGAATTCGGCAAATCTTTTCGAGTCGGAACCCCGGTTCAGTCCTGTGGCTGAGACAGATCGCACGAATTCCCCGAATCGCCCCGCGTTTAATACGCCAGTGAACCTGAAGTCGCATCAGTGGTGAACCATGCTGCGAACAGAATATCGTGCTCGCGGTTCGGAATGGTGCTGTGTTTGTGAGTCCGTTTCCGCGTTCACCGCGGTTACACCGTTGTGAACGCAATTTTCAGCATTTGCCCGGATTTCCAATGGCATCAATTCAGACCACGCGAAGCATCAATTCCTTCGCGGGTTAATCCGGCGGGTTAGCCCGCCCAGTAGCCACCGCGTGCGTGATCGAACACAAGCTCCGAGCCACGAACTGATTCGTCGAATTGACCTTCGCGAAAGACCGTTTGGCCGCCCACAAAAGTTCGAACCGCCCACCCCTGAAGTGTGACACCGTCCCAGGGACTCCAACCGCATTTTGTTTGCTGTGTCTCGTTGCGTATGGTTTGTTTTCGGCTGAGATCTGCCAGGACGAGATCGGCATCATAACCCTCGGCGATCCGTCCCTTGCCGACGATATCCCAGACCCGTGCAGGAGCGTCGCACATCCAGTGGACGACACTTTCCAGTGAACAAAGTCCGGCATTGACGCTGTCAAGCATCAATGCCAGCGAATTTTCGACGGCGGGCAAACCGGATGGCGACTGAGGATACGGTTTCTGCTTTTCTTCGAGCGTATGGGGTGCGTGATCGGTGGCGATCACCTGAATCCGTCCGTCCTTTAATGCCTTCCACAGCAATTCGTTATCGGCAGCCGTTTTGACCGACGGGTTCATTTGAACGAGTGAACCCAGTCGCTCGTAGTCATCGACATTGAAGAACAGGTGATGCGGGCAGGCTTCGGCAGTGATCAGCCCGCGCGGAGCTCGCAGCAGTTCCGTCTCGGCTCCCGTCGAAACGTGCAAAACGTGAAACCGGTGCTGATGCCGAATGGCAAGATCGATGGCTCGCCGGGTCGCAATCACAGCAGCGTTTTCATCGCGAATCCTCGAATGATCTTCGTATGTCGTTCCGCCCGCATACCGCAGGCTGTTGGCTTTGACGGTTGCTTCGTCTTCGCAATGAGCACAAATCGGCAAAGTAGTTTCCGCGAAGATTTGCTCCAGAACCGATTGATCGTCGACCAGCAAATCTCCTGTACTCGATCCGATAAAGATCTTGATGCCCGGCGTCCGCGTCGCTCGCTTCAACTCATCCAGATTTCCAGGAGTTGCACCGATGTAGAATCCATAATTTACAAGGCACTTTTCGCTGGCCAATGCCAGTTTTTCGGCCAATCGTTCGCACGTCGTCGTTGTCGGACGGGTGTTCGGCATTTCCAGAAATGACGTGACCCCTCCTTTCGCACAGGCGCGCGTTGCCGTTCGCAGATCTTCTTTATGAGTCAGTCCAGGATCGCGAAAGTGAACCTGATCGTCCACAACGCCAGGCATCAGAACCAGATCGTCAGAACGAATCGTCTCGTCTGCCTGAACCCCCCTGGGGGGATCGATTCCGAGAATCTTCCCGTTTTCGATCAGAACATCGACACGCAATTGTCCGCTGGGCAGGACACACGTTGCACCGGCAATCAGGATTCGCACGAACGGGTCTCTCTTTTTGCTGCTATGAAACACTTTTTTATCTGTGAGAATCGCCACGAAGGATTGGCTGAAGCTCTTCGACGAAGTCATTCACATCCTTGAATTCGCGGTAGACCGATGCAAAACGGACGAACGCGACGTGATCGAGGTGCCTGAGTGATTCCATCACTTTCTCGCCAATCTCGCGCGATGGAACTTCGCGATCGAATTGTTCGTACAGGTTCGCTTCGATATCCGAGATGATCGTTTCCATTTTCTCGTCACTGATCGGGCGTTTGTAGCACGCTTTCTCCAGGCCAACTTTGATTTTTTCGCGTTGAAACGGAATGCGTGTGCCGTCCTTTTTCACGACTTTCAGCGGCGATTCTTCAATCTTTTCGTAAGTCGTGAACCGGCGTTCGCAACCCAGACACTTTCGGCGGCGGCGGATCACGAATTTCTGGCTTGCGCGCGAGTCAATCACGCTCGTATCTTCATGTCGACAAAACGGACACATCATGTTCACAGACTCCCATAAGCAGCTTCAGTACTGCTCGTGGCGTCGGAAGTAGTATCTGCCAAATAACCACCTTTGCGGCTTCTGCCGGAACCGCGCCCGATGCGATTCTTACAACATAACCCCCTGCGGCGACAAATGCTCCGACTCAACGCCACGCAAAGTATACCCGCAAAAAGGTGACGTGACACCCGATCGTTGACAGCGCGAAAGAATTGATTGAACCAGCACGGGCTCCCCGTCCGATACAGCGTCTGGGGGATACGCCGAAACCCATACCTGCAAACGATTTCCGCAACAACCAGCCCGCAAGGTTTGCGCAGTCGGAAAAGTCGATTGGAAGGCAGAATGCCGTTTCGGACGAATCAGCAAGAAAATTCAAAGGGATGGAAATCCTTCGATTTCAATTTGACGAAAGCGTCATTTTTCGTGGTTGGCGGCGATTGGCAATCACCCGATGTTGACTTTGAGGAAAAGGATGCCTCTCATGAAATTACGAATGACGTTGCCGATCGTTTTTGTATTTGCATTCCTCTATCTCGCGATGCCCCTGCACGCTCAAGTTGTGCCAGGTACCGGGCAGCAGATCGTTGAAGTCTTCGATGACTTCGAGGATCCGACCTGGAGTTTCAACCTGAATCTCCCCAAAGCGAGTTCTAACATCGACAAGGTCGAACGGCATCCGTCGGGA
>JANXOO010000948.1 GCA_025353525.1 Schlesneria sp.
CCTGCTCGTGTCTTTTCTTATCCAGTCACCCATTCTCAAGAATACATCTGCCCGAAACCGACGGGTTCGAACGCATTGATGTAGTGCTGAATCTGCGGTGGCTCGTCACTTGTCGGCCAGATGATTGAGACGACATCCAGACGAGCTTTGCGATTCAACCAGCGGTTTCGCTTCAGAACCGCGAGTGCCGATTGCGTGATCTTCTTCTGCTTTGCCAGCGTGATGGATTCCGTCGGGTGTCCGGCTGCGGTCGAAGCACGAGTTTTCACTTCGACGAAGACAATCGTTTCTCCGTCAAAGGCAACCAGGTCCAGTTCCCCGTATCGGCCTCGCAATTGACGGCTGGCGATTTTATATCCAAGCCGCTCCAGAAATCTTGCGGCTTCGGCTTCACCTGCGTTCCCGAACTGCTGGTTGACACCCTTGGCGTTTTTCAAAAAACGGGTAAACCAGCCAAACATCGTATCGCCACCGCAGCGAGAGGTAGTGCTTCAGCTGAAAAACGGGGACTGGCTCCAGGTCTTCCTGGTGCCTGTCCCCCTTTTTCAGCGACTGATTGCCGGTCGACTGATTGCCGGTCGCCTGAATCGACGCATGGGAACGAACGACGAACATCGCGAGAGCGAAAAAGCGCCCTCGTCTGAGCGAAGAGGAACATGTTCGTGTACCAGTAAAAGACCCGCCGGGCTCACCACCAACTGGTTCACCCGGAGTTCTCGCTTAAACCTGTTCCAATTCCGTGGCTCGTACAATCACGCCTGTTCGCCGGGTTTAGTCGCCACTTTGGCGGCGGCAGTCGCTTTGGCGGTCGCTCGGGCCTGAGACTTTGCGGCGCGTTCGGCTTCCTTCTCGACCCGGTCGACTCGTTCGACGAGTTTCGTCGCCTTGCCGATTCGGTCTCGCAAGAAGAACAGCTTCGCGCGTCGGACCTTACCATGTCGCTTCACTTCGATCTTCGCGATCTTGGGTGAGTTATACGGAAAAGTTCGCTCGACACCCTCTCCCGAAACGATACGGCGAACCGTGAACTTTTCACGGGTTCCGCCACCACGGCGGGCGATCACGACACCGTTGAAAATCTGGATTCGTTCCTTGTCCCCTTCGAGAATTCGCTGATGCACATCGACCGTGTCACCAATCTCGAACTTGAGGGCTTCCTTGCGGAAATATTGTTCTTCGACCTGTTGAATCAATGGCTTGATCATATTCTTTTCCAATTCGTCTGAGGCGAGTCGTCTCGCCGTTGTCATTTCTTAAGCGAGTGATCTCGCCATCCGCATTTCATTACCGAGTGAACTCGCACTTTATCCGCGAGCCGTCGCGCCTTTGGCTTTCATTCGCCCGAGTCTGTCTCCGAATCAGGACGGGATGCCCCTGTTCGGTATCTCAATCGATCAAGTCACCTCGTTTGCGGCGAGTTCGATCAAGGCTTTGTCGATGCCGCCAGTCTGCGATTGCAGCGTGATTGCCACTCAGCAAAATCTCCGGAACCGACATCCCCCGAAACTCCCGAGGTCGAGTGTACTGCGGGTATTCGAGCAGCCCACTTTCACCAAACGAGTCGTACTTGCTACTGGTTTCGTCTCCCAATACTCCCGGCACCAGCCGGATGACCGTGTCGATAATCATCATCGCAGGAACCTCGCCGCCGTTACAGATGAAATCTCCGGCAGAGACTTCCAACGGCTTCAGGCCCACATTAATTCGTTCGTCAAATCCTTCGTAACGTCCACACAACAATATCAATCGGGAAAACGTCGCAAGTTCCCGAACCAGCGATTGATCCAGACGACGCCCCTGAGGCGTCAACATGATCAATTGCCCCGGTTCGGTCGTTTCCGCCCGAACCGTTTCGACACAACTGTAAACGGCCGGACATCCGATCAACATCCCTGGCCCGCCACCGTATGGCGTGTCATCCACCGACTTATGCTTGTCCGTTGCCCAATCCCGGAAATTCCATAACCTCACATCAACCAGCGATTTCTCGATCGCCAACTTCAGCAGGCTTTGCTGCAAGTAACTGTGAAACAGTTCAGGAAACAGCGTCAGGACATCGAATCGCATGTTGACGCCATCAATAACAATTGCAGAACGTTTTTAATGCTGCAGTTCAGGCTTTAGCCTGTCTTCGCCCGCGTCAAATTTCAATCCGCTCGTTTTCCCAAACCGGATCAACCCTGTATCTCTCCAAACGGTCTTCCATCGAACGCCGGAAAGTGACTGAGCGACAACCGGTCCGATTACTCGGCAGCTTCCGCAGGAGCGGCTTCAGCCCCTTCAGTCGCCTCGGCTTCCGGAGCGGCCTTAATCTTGGGAGCCAGCATCGGTGCCGGAGCGGCAGCCGTTGTGAAGCTGTTCGTCTTGACCTTTTTCACCAGCGTCGCAACGCGGTCGGACATACTGGCCCCCACCGAAACCCAGTATTCGACGCGCTCGAGGTTGACTTTCACTCGCTTTGATTTATCGGCAACCGACGTGTCGTACCAGCCGATCTCTTCAATCGCTTTTCCTTCACGATGGACTCGCGAATCCATCACGCAAATCCGGTAGAACGGTCGATGCTTCCGTCCAATTTTCTTCATTCGAATTCGAACAGCCACTCAATGCTCCCTGGTTAGAATTTGATTACCGATTTCGCTTCTTCTGTTTTTTCGCGTCTTTGCGAGCCTTCTTGCGTTTTTCGTCTGCCAGATCCGGATCCGCAGGCCCACGTTTCGAACGCTCTTTCGTCATCTGAATTCCGCCGTTCGGATTGGACATCCCACCTTTGGCGAGATCCTGAACGGCCTTCATTTTATCCATCATTCCCATGCCGGACATCTTCTGAGCCATTCCCGCCATCTGGTGGAAATCTTTCAGAATGCGGTTAACTTCCGGCGGCTCGGCACCCGCTCCACGAGCAATTCGATGTCTACGACTGCGATCGATTTTATCGGGATGATTCCGTTCGTAAGGAGTCATCGAATTAATAATCGCTTCGATGCGACCCATATCGCCGTCGGCATCAATATCCGGATTCGCTGCCATCAATCCGCCGAAACCGGGGATCATCTTCATCAGATCCTTCAGTGATCCCATCTTGCGGATCATCTTCATCTGATCGCGAAAATCCTCCAAAGTGAACTTGCCCGCAGCCATCTTGGCCTGCTGACGAGCCACTTCTTCTTCGTCCATCTGCTCGGCAGCCTTCTCGAACAGGGTGACGATGTCACCCATGCCGAGAATTCGTCCCGCCATCCGGTCAGGATGGAACGGTTCAAGTTTGTCGAGCTGCTCGCCCATCCCGATGAACTTGATCGGAACGCCAGTCACTTCCTTGACGCTGATTGCCGCACCACCGCGCGTATCGCCGTCGAGCTTGGTCAGAATTACGCCGTCCAGTTCGAGCGCCTCGTTGAAGGCTTTGGCGCTGTTGACCGCATCCTGACCCGTCATCGCGTCGCAGACCAGCAGAATCTGATCCGGCTGAACGCGGCGATCAATCTGTTCGAGTTCGTTCATCAGTTGTTGATCGACGTGCAACCGACCAGCCGTATCAAAAATGACGACGTTCACGCCCGCTTTTTGAGCGGCAGCCAAGCCGTTGACACAAACCTTGAGCGGTGTCGTCCCGGCAGGTGCTTCGCTGTAAACTGGAACACCCAGTTGCTGACCGATAATTTTCAGTTGCTCGATCGCCGCAGGACGCTGCAAGTCGGCAGCAACGAGCATTGGCAGCTTGCCCTGCTCTTTCAGCATTTTCGCCAGCTTGCCGCAGGTGGTGGTCTTACCACTCCCCTGCAACCCGCACATCATGATCTTGCCAAGACCGTCCTTGCGAAGATGGAGCGAATGATCGGTCGGACCCATCAGGTCGATGAGCTGCTGATGAACGATCCCGATGATCTGTTGATCGGGCCGCAGAGACTTCAGAACGGCATCACCAACTGCCTGCTCGGTACACCGTTTGATAAACTTGGTGGCGACATCGTAATGAACGTCGGCTTCGAGCAATGCTTTACGAACCTGAGCCAGCCCGTCCCGAATATTGGATTCGGTGAGCTTCCCGCCGCGTCCCAACACAGAGAGCGCAGACTTCAGGCCGTTGGCGATACCTTCAAACATGAATAGCAATCTCGGGTTAAAAAGATCCGGAGCGTATGACGAGCACACGGCGTCGAGCGAACGACGATCCAGGCAATTCAGCCCAGGATCCGGAACCGGCCGAGCATTCTAGGGTGAAACGCCAGCAATCGCAATATTCCGACGAAAAGTTTTTCGTTGATTGACCAAAACGGCATGGAATTCGCCAATCGTGCGGCATCCCTGACTGGCGATACTATCACTG
>JANXOO010000953.1 GCA_025353525.1 Schlesneria sp.
ACCCCTTAGAGGCGATCAAGGGGGCTGCGAACACCGCAGGCTCCCCGTTGAAGAACGTGCGTGTAAATCATCGTCGTCGAAACATCGGCATGACCCAGCAATTCTTGCACGGTCCGAATGTCAGCCCCGCTTTCCAGCAGGTGCGTCGCGAAACTGTGACGAAGCGTGTGGCAACTCGCCTTCTTGGCAATCCCTGACTTCAGCACCGCATCGCGCATCACCTTCTGCACCGATGTTTCATGTATGTGGTGTCGGCGCAGTTTCCCGTCATCCACGCGCGGGTCGAGGCAGAGCCGCACGGAGGGAAATACGTATTGCCAGATCAAGTCGCGCTCCGCGTCGGGGTACTTCTCCGCCAAAGCATGAGGCAACCAAACTCGCCCATTTCCTTCGGCGAGATCTCGCTGATGTTGTTGAATCGACGACTCGATTTGTCTTCGCAATCCATCAATCAAGCTTTCGGGAAGTGGCACTGCCCGATCTTTGTCTCCTTTCCCTTCGCGAACCAGAATTTGCTGACGCTCGAAATCGATGTCTTTTACGCGCAGTCGGCAACTTTCCAGCAGCCGCAATCCCGATCCGTACATGAGTTCAATCATCAGTCGATACGTTCCTTTGGGAACCGCAGACAGCAATCGACGCACCTCCATGACCGAAAGCACCACGGGCAGTCGAACGGGAGCCGTCGCCCGCACCGCATCAATCAGGGGCAATTCGATCTTCAGCACCTGTTGATACAGGTACAACAATCCTGACAACGCCTGATTCCGGGTGCTGGCCGCGACCTTTCCTTCAACCGCCAAATGAGTCAGAAATTCGGTAATCTCCGCAGCGCCCATTTCGGACGGGTGACGCTTCTTGTGATAAAGGATGAAACGGCGTACCCAGTCCACATAAGCTTCTTCCGTTCGGATCGCATAGTGAGCCACTCGCATGGCCCGCCGAACCTGGTCCAGCAACTTCGGCTTCTCTTGCGCGTCGAATGGTGGGTTTCGACTAGCTTCATTGTTCGCGCGTTTTACGTCGCTGATTTCCTCGACCTTCGATTGCGAGACAGGCGTAGTTTCGGCTGCTTTTTCGGCACGGAGCCGGCTGTCATGAGTTCGATTGCGGTTTCCGTAGTCATTCCTGGCCGATTCTGTATTTGTCGAAGTCGCAACGCTTGACTCGTCACGAAAAATTGCCAATACTTCGGCTAAATCGATACTTTCAGTGGTTGTCAATTCGGACTGTCCTTCGGATTAGGCCGACGAAATAACTTCAATGACAGAATTGTGACATCAAAACACCGAATTCACAACTAAAGAACAAAGAATCAATTCGGTCTAATTACAGTTCTGCCACAAGTCCCAACGCCAATGTCACTTAACCCTAATTTACTGCGTCGAGCCGAACTTCAAGATGAACTCGTTGCCTCAGATGCATATCAACTCGTCGCCCGGTTACGCACCTTCGAACTAAGTCTCGAAATCTTCCACCGAAACTTTCGCGACCTCGAAGCTGCAATTCAACGCCATATGGCTACCGATGTCGCCGGTGTAATCCGCATTGCGACGAACCATCAGTTGCGCCACGAAGACCAGATCGAAATGACGAGGCACCTGCACAATTTCGTTGCTGCGGCAATGTCGCTTGTCGATCACACTCGCGTTTTTTATCACGAACTCTACGAACCGCAAAACGTCATTCCAGACTATCAAGAACAGATTAACAACCGGTTTGTAACCGATAAGGTGGCCAACTTTGTGAAGTGCCTTCGACAATTCTGCCAACATTACCGATTGCCACTAATTGCAACACAGCTACGGATTGACGTTGAACAACAGGAAATTGAATCGGGTGTTTCGCTTCGCAAACAAGATTTGCTGCAATTCTCCGCGTGGACGCGCCCCGCGAAAGACTACCTCGACAACATGCCCGATCAAATCGAACTTATTGCTGTATTCGCGGACTATCGCGATCGAATCAATGACTTCTATCGTTGGTTCAAACAGAAACAACGAGACGTTCACAAGACAGAACTCGAATACTACGATGCCACGGTCGCCGAACTACGCCGTCTAGCGGAGACGGCCGACTCGTAATGCGAAATGTGGCAGAACAAAGCGGTGAACGGGAGCCGCCGATGACGCGGCTTATGAAATCATAGCTTTTTGGCGGCGGCCCCGTTACCGCAGTCGTTCGCCGCAAACCCCACGCGAGGAATCGCAATGCCGACCGCGAAACCAAAAGTTCAACGCAACGCGCCGTGTCCTTGCGGCAGCGGTAGAAAGTTCAAGCACTGTTGCTATCGCGACTCGTTCGCTGGCGACATAATTCGCGCTCGTCCTATTCCCGGTGACGGTGCAACTCTTCGTCCATCCAATCCGCCGCCGAAGCCAATCACGCGCGTCGCGGTTCACTACGTCGTCAACGATGAACTCGGCAAAGCTGAAGTCAGCTTCTGCTATCC
>JANXOO010000955.1 GCA_025353525.1 Schlesneria sp.
CGGTATGGCCATCCCCGATGAAGAATTGCTGACCAATGATCGGCGTGAACGAGGCGACATTGTTCGCATTGCTCACATTCAGCGCCGCTGGTGCCGTAGCCGGTTGCCCATTCGGCCCTAGAAAAACTCCTACCATGAACATGGTCGAGTTACCGTCATAAATTCCAGAAATTCCCTTCCAGGCCGGAACATTTGTCACTCCGCCCCATGCATGTCCCCCGTCAGGACCATTGTATCCCCCGGCAGCGGCCCATCCACTGACGCTTCCACTGACAGAAGGAAACTCCAATTTCGCAGGATTTCCCATGGAGGACAGGTTTACTGCAACGGGCAGAAGTCCGCCGCCTCCGCCACCTGGACCTGGCGCATAGGTCAATCCTGCCCCGTAAATGTTTGCCTGCGCGCTCACGGTGACAACTGACAACAATACACGACCTTCCAATGCCTCAACGAAGTAAGGCTGACGAAGTTGGCGCCGCCGTCGCGGTGCAGCGGTTTTGCATCGTTTTGAAAGGTCAGTCAATCTTCGCCGAATCGAAGTCAGCCAGGCAAATTTCATGGAGATTTCCTTAGAAGAGTTTTACGTGATTTTTTTATTATACTCAAATAATCCGAGGGTGCAATCACGTTTTGCCGGAGGAATTTTACGGATCGCGTGCGTGATGGGTCAAATGTCATCGTCTGCTATTCTTCCCTGCGGTTCGCCATTCGAGGATCGGATGGTTTCGGAGTTAATTGCCGCAAGAAGGCGGTTCGATGGAGGGTATTTCCGTGGACGGTCGAGACGGCCAATTCATCAAGACGGTGTCAGAGATGCTGATCCGGTTTACCTGTGACGTGTCTCTGAAGCTGGGAGAATGGGAGCGGCGTCTTGCGGCGAACCCGCAGATTTTGGACTCGCTCTAACGCGAGGTGCAGCAGGAGTTCGAGCGAGGTGCAGGACTGGTGGTCGCCGGTTTGATCGCGGTCGTGATGCAGACAAAAGAGTACGCCACGGCGGTCGAGAAGACGCGGCAAGAGTATGCAGTTCCCCTGACCAAAGGTCGGGAACGGAAGATGTCGATTCGACTCCTGGGTGGGGTGATCATGTGGATCACATCGCTTTATTGCGAAGCACGTCGGCGCTCTGGGCAAGACACGGACGAGACGGTCTCCGGCCTGCACGTCGGACAGGCTCAGTTCGGAATGGCAAAGAAGGTGTCTCCCGGACTGGAGAGTCTGGTCTTGCGGCAGTCGGCCCTCTGTCCATCCTTTGAGCTGGCACACGATGAACTGGATCGTCACGGGCTCAAGCTGGACCTCAAAGCCGTTCGTCGGATTGCTCAACAGTGCGGTGAAAAACTATTGAATCTGCGAACCGGGGATTTGACGATGTGGCGATCGGGATCGCTGGTGTCCACCGACGAACTGGCGGGAAAGCGCGTCACCGTCCAGATTGACGGAGGTCGCACAAAACTGCGAGGGCCTCTGAGAATTTCGGCTCTTCGGCCAGAAACGCTGAGCGACGACGGCTTGATTATCAGCGACGCTCCCGGTCGTTCGAAACCGCATCCGAAGCAAACCTTCGATGCGGAATGGCGCGAGCCGAAGCTGATGACCATCTTCATCCACGACGACAAGGGGCGACTTGAGATGATGACAAACACGTCGATGGACGGAACCTTTGCGGGGCCCGATGCAATGGCCGAGTTGGTGGCAATGCACTTACATCGTCTGGGTGCGGCCAAGGCAACGAGTCTCACATTTGTGAGCGGTGGGGCGGTCTGGATCCGGGATCGCATCGATCAGATCGTCGCTCAGGCGGGTATCCCGAAAGAGGTCGCGATTCATCAGGTTCTGGACAACTGCCACGCCGTGCATCACGTTTCCTTGGCTCTGGCGACTCTGGGA
>JANXOO010000974.1 GCA_025353525.1 Schlesneria sp.
CCGATGGCCAATGTTTACACCGCTCCCCTGGTTTGTCACTCGAGAACCAGGATCTGTCATTTGAGCGCGAAGCTCAGTGAATTGGAAGCTCGCTTGCGACTCAGTTCGTCGACGATTGTCAATTTCAGCGCGTATGCACCAGCAGAAAGGTCTTCCGGGATGTGGAATTGATAGTTGTGGAAATAGTCACGTCGTGGATTGCGACACAAATCTTCGGTCGACGGAAAACCCTTCGTCCAGACGACTTTTCCACTGGAATCCGTGATTTCAATCGAAGACTTCAATGACGTTTTGTATTCGCCGTCGACTGTCGGAGCACTCGCGAAGTTTTCGATTTCTGTATAAAGCAGGACTTCATAGCCTGGCGTGAATTCGTTGCGTGGAAACCGCTCATAATTTCCGAAGTACGATATTTTCCTGCAGAACGTCATGTTTTTAATCGACAATTCGGCTTGGTCGCGAACTTGCCTGAGGGCCGCGCTCAACGGTGTCACTGTTTGTGCCGCTCGTTCCGTCGACTCAGGAAACCGCTCCGTATCGAATGAGTTCGACATGGCCCAGATCAACTGCTGCCAATACTCCTGCTGCGCCGGTTCGATACCTGGAATCGCCGTCAGTGCCTGTTCCTGACGCTGAGCCATCAGGTAAAGCAGTCGCAGATTCGCCTGCGTGCGAAGATATTCGTTCTGCCTTTCCCCGTCGCCATCCGGTTTCGATTCAGCCAGTTCCCGCTCGGCGCGCCTAATCAGGGCTTCCAGTTCTGTCTGCCATGGCAGTGCCGGTAACTTTCGAGTGTGGCCAGCATTTGTCTCGTCAGGCACCCGTTCACGCGATGCAGTCGATCCTGCGTGATCCGTCACGTTCCGGTTCGGCGGCTGCTCGGTTCTCGATGACCGCGGCCGATTGCGATTGCCTGGGCGATCATCCCACGCAGGAATTTTCACGTCGTCAAAATTCTCAATTTGACTCTCGTCCGAAAAATCGGAAGTAATTTCCGATCGGCGAGCAATAACGCTCCCCTTGTCACCAGGGCTGGCCGGTCGAAATGCGGTCTCGTCACGATCGATCTCCATTCCTTGCAGGCGAATGGGGTTACTTTCAGGATCACCTCCTTGCGGAAAGTCGTTGTGACGGATTCCTGATCCGATCATTCCGGACGAAGTGTCCGAATCCTGATCATCCCAGGTGAAATCATCGGATCGGCTGGCAGAGGCTTGTTGAACGGTTCGAGAGCGTGCGTTTGACTTTTCTTCTTGCTTCGAAAAATCTG
>JANXOO010000981.1 GCA_025353525.1 Schlesneria sp.
ATGCCGGGATTGGATCGGCTTTGAGTCCCCGTCTGGACAATCTTGTTGTATTTTCGAGCCGCTTCGACAATGCGACGTCCTTCACTGACGTTATGACTGACCGGCTTTTCGCAATAGACATCCTTGTCCGACTGAATCGCCCAGATGGCAGCCAGCGCGTGCCAATGGTTCGGGGTCGCGATGCTCGCAATGTGAATACTTTTGTCTTCAAAGCATTTTCGAAGATCGGAATAGAGTGTTGGACGCTTGCCCGTTCTCGATTCGATCTCGTTCGCTTTGGCGTTCAGAATCGTTTCATCGACATCGACGAGCGCCGCGATCTCGCAATCTGGCCGAGATCCAAATTCGGCAATATGACTTCCGCCACGTCCCTTGACCCCGACAACGGCCACGCGAAACTTTTCATCGCCAGCAGGAACCACATCGTCGTCGGCAATTCCTTTGGTGGTGTTTGCAAGGCACAGCGCTGCGGTTGCAAACATCGACTGTTCAAGAAACTCACGGCGCGAACTGCGAAACATCGTTGAGATCCTCCCGGTAACTGCAAAGAAGCAACTTTCGGCACAAGTGCCAGTTTATGCGTTCACCTCAAAATGACAACCGCCAATCGTCAGGAAATAAGTTAGCCATGATTTATGCGGCATGGCCAACATTCGTATCAGGACGACAGCACCTCGTCCATCGGGAGGGCGCGATGAGACTACCGAACCGCTGACGAGAACCGATCGAGCGGCAGAGGATGAATCGTCGGCAATATTGCTCCCTGGATCTGGCAAATTCTTTCTCGAATCTTCTGGACGGATTCCTCGTTGTTGGCAATTTCCAAAGCCAATTCGCTTCTGTAAGACTGACCGGGCTGAATCGACGGCAGGCGACCTTGCTGCCGCTCGATCGCCCGAAAGTTCGGGAAAACGATTCCAGGTTCGAGCCCTGTGACGTAGCCGTCCGCTTCGGCGACGGTGTTTTTCCAGACGGTAAATGTCGGCAATTGTCGCGTTTGAAAATGAACGGCGAATCCGGCGTTGCCAGCGGAATCTGCCAGCAATGCAGTTGTCCAGCCGTCAGAATCGCCCACTGGAGAATGGTAGTACGCCTGTTCTGCGAAACCGGCAACCGGAGCACCGTAGCGGCTGTATTCGTGAATCCCTTCCGCAGCCCGGGAATCGCGGGGTGCAACATCTTGACACGGAACAGAATACGACGCCCCTTCTTCAAGGAATGGCCGTCCGACATTGATGTGGTACAGCAAAGACAACTCGCACGGTTGCCCTCCCAAATTCGTAATTTCATCAACGATCGAACATCGGTTCGAACCGGCTTCGAGCCGGTAAGTCGATGTCATTCGGAAACGGGGACCAAACATCGAACATTCGTCGACTGTCCCGATCAATTCGAGCGATCCAGGCCCCGACGTGTCGACGCGCACCTCCACTCGATGCGCCGGGAGGTTTGCAATCCGTCCGTGCAATGTCAGCTTTTCGCCCCGGTCTTCCCCCGGTGGTCCCAGATATGCCAGTCCGCAACGACAAAGTAACTCGTTGAACCCGTGCAACCAGCCGATTCCACCCCGGTCGAGTTGATTGACGAATGCAGGATGAACCGGTCGTTCGACCGGCGACTTCCATTCCAGTGGCAGATCGCAATATCGACCTTTCCAGATTCCCATCCCGCGCGTCGGAAGAATCGTCAGCGACAGGTCTCCGCTGTCGAGTTCAACCGCATCAACCCCTTCGGAAACACCGCCGCGCAACGTCCGCCATCGAACAGACCAGTTCTGCGAACCGCTCAGGATCAGCGGTCCGCCCGGACGCAGTTCGCCCGGGTCGAGGTGAATTCCATCGTCAGCGTCGGTCAGTACGAAAGATTGAACGGTCATCGAAGACTCCAAAGGCGACGGACACGAGTGACAGCAACGACCGCAGAATGTACAACAATGTCTCGTTCAAGGCGATATTCCCGCCGGTCTGATCAGTTTTTGGAGTTCACGTGGTTTCCGAGGAATTCGATCTCAAAGTCCGCCCCTATTCCGAAGCGTGGTATGGCGTTTTGAAGGAAACACTGGGCGTCGCCGCCTGTCGGCAACTCGGAATCTATGCAATTCCAGACGACTTTCTGCTTTCGGTCGTGATACCGATTTACAATGAAGAGCGGACATTGCAGGCTCTGATCGATCGGGTTCGTGCCGTTCCCATTCGGAAAGAACTGGTGCTGGTCGAAGACTGCAGCAAGGACAACACACGGGATATCCTGAAACGACTGGAAACCGAAGCAGCGGCGAATCCTGATCCGATGAACGCCATCAATGTCTCGTATCACGATGTCAACCGGGGCAAAGGAGCGGCAGTTCGTACCGGATTCTCAAAGGCCACTGGCGACGCTATCATCATTCAGGATGCGGATCTTGAATACAATCCTTCGGAATATCCAAGGCTGCTGCATCCGATCATCGAAGGGGCCGCCGATGTGGTCTACGGAAGCCGGTTTCTGGGGGATCAGGAGCACCGTGTTTTATACTTTTGGCATTCGGTTGGAAACAGGGTTCTGACGATGCTTTCGAACGGATTCACGAATTTGAACCTGACCGATATGGAGACGTGCTACAAGGTTTTCAGCCGCGCTGCACTGGCCGATATCTGGCCAACTCTGAAACAAAACAGGTTTGGAATTGAACCCGAAATCACGGCCAAGATCGCACGTCGCAAGCTGCGTGTCTACGAAATGTCGATCAGTTATCACGGTCGCACCTACCAGGAAGGCAAGCACATCGGAATGAAGGACGGATTCAAGGCCATTTGGTGCATTCTCAGGTATTGGTGGAACGATTAAAACGTTCCAATGCCAAACGCCGTGGCAGGGTGACTCTGTGACATTGACGCTGTGTGACATTGACTCTGTGTGACATTGACTCCGTGTCGTTGATCGGGCATCAGCGACACGGAGTCAATGTCACACAGAGTCAATGTCGTTGATCGGGCATCAGCGACA
>JANXOO010000988.1 GCA_025353525.1 Schlesneria sp.
CATGCGGCCCCTGGGCGGAATTGGTCCGAGAGACAGCAGTCCGATATGCCGCGAAGAACCGGCCACACACGCTGGTCACTTTGGCGCGGGCATGTATCGATCTTGAAGAACCGGCATTGGCCAAATCGATTTTCCGGTTGGCAATCAACGAACAGAACCTCGACACGAATTCCGGTCTTAATCTGGCATCGCTTGATTTTGCGATCAAGTCTGGCGATTGGGACGTGGCGGAAACCTGCATCCGTCGAGTTCTGGCTGATGAGCAACAACAAAAGGCCCCGAAATTCTGGCGTGAAGCGGCGACGAT
The DNA here is from genome assembly GCA_025353525.1 of Schlesneria sp. Classification (GTDB taxonomy): domain Bacteria; phylum Planctomycetota; class Planctomycetia; order Planctomycetales; family Planctomycetaceae; genus Schlesneria. Next base: position 308 of record JANXOO010000988.1, read on the forward strand.
TGCACAACATCGAAGACATTTTCCGGAATGGATCCAGTCGCTCGATCGCGCTTATGAGCTCGAGTTTGCAGCGTTGCCAAAGACCGTCAACCTCGAAGCGTTTCGCAAAGACTATGAGAGCCTTTTCGGACAATTCGATCTTCGAGCGGATCAACTGATTGATGCGAAGCCGGACGACCGGTTCGCCTTTGCAAATGTGGTGCAGCGAGCGGCATCCCATTGGCGCGAAATCGATGTCGACGATACGATTGCCTGCCACCGAACGGCAATAATTCTCGGAAAGCTGGGGCTCGCAACCGCAGCATGGAACTATTGGACGACACCGCTCGCCGAATCGCCCGATCAATCGGCAGCCTGGCAGAAATTTGCGGTCGCGATGCAATCACAGCAAAAGGTCATCGCCGCCGACCAGGCATGGACGACTGCGTTCGAGTGCGAACCCACCAACCCGGACATTCTGCTCGAACACGCAAAGTTCCTCGGGTCAACCCGCCGCGAACACAAAGCGAACGAACTTCTGACCCGGATCACAACAGAGACCTGGCAACCTCGATTCGAACAGACAAAGCAACAGGCCCGACAACTGCTGTCCGAAAGGGCCTCAATCAAACAATAGCAGGATTTGCTCAAACGCCATCTGACACTCGCTTGATCGCAACGTGATCAAAGTGAGGCGATCGGCAGTGGAAAATTTACAGGTTGAAAAACGGGGACTGGCTCCGGGTCTTCCTGGTGCCTGTCCCCCTTTTTCAGAGACTGGTATTTCGTTTCCTGCCGATCGCCTAAGTAGTCGCGCGAACCGGCAGTCTGTAACGCTCGGAAACTACTTCTGCTAAAGTCAGCGTCCATGAACTGCAGACGTTCGGAAGTAGTCACTTGGCAATACGGCAAATACCATGTCTTCCAGATTAATTGGTATCTCGGCGATCATCGCATGTTTCGCGATTCAGTTTGTGGCGGACACATGGGCAGCAGATCCACCGACAGGGCGCGACCTTCCGTTTGTGATCGAAAAGCCCGACGCATTTCAAACACTCGTCAACCCCGAATGTTCGCATTGTCGGGATGAAGCCAAGCGACGCGGTCATGAACTGAGGAATAACGACCGTGTCCTCTCGTGGATTCGCGGCTATTCGGACGGCGGGGCGATTCCCTGGCGATTTTTCCTGAACCGGCACCGCGTGATCAGCGATACTTACGGCGTCTTCATTTACGACGCGGACGCCGGGTTCGCGCGTGGGTTCGCTCCGTCTCTCGAGTTCAGCTTTCACGGTTGGCGTAACGGCGTCATGGTCATGAAACATCAGGACGGTACCGTGTATTCGTGTTTAACAGGCGTCGCATTTGAGGGCCCCAGACGAGGCGAGCGACTGAAGGCCGTTCCAACGCTGGTCACTGATTGGGGCGACTGGTTGGAAAAGTATCCGGGCGGAGTTGCCTATAAAATGCACGAGAAATACGTCCCAATTGATTTGAGCGATATCTCCAGGCACGACTCACTCAAAAGCCGCAGCGATTCTGACCAGCGTCTGGCGGACGAAACAACAATTCTGGGGGTCATCGACGGCAATACTGCAAGAGCTTATCCGCAAGAGATTCTGGCAAGATCCGGGTTGATTCGTGAGGACATCGAAGGTCGGCCTCGCGTGGTGCTCTGGTATGCACCGACAAAAACGGCCGCCGCATACAGTCCGGTCGCGTCCCCGGTGAAGGACGATGCCGGAACTCCTCGGAGTGTGTCGCTGGAAATCGACAATTCGTCTCCCGGTGCGCCGTTCAAAGATCGCGAAACCGGTTCTCACTGGGACATTACCGGCCGCGCCGTCGATGGCGAACTCACTGGATGGACGCTGGCATGGCTCGACAGCGTACAGGTCAAATGGTTTGCCTGGGCTGCGGAATACAAAAGTACTTCGATATATGGCGACGGCCTCGCAAAATCTGATTACCAACCGATCTCCCCGGAAAAACCCGACTTCGCCGGGCCGCAGGGAAACCTCGATGTATCCCTGAGACACTACGCGATACTGCGAGCGGCGGATCAAAAGCACCAAACAGTTTCACTCGTGCTGGAAGGCGACAAGGAAACCAGCGAGTGGCCTGTCAGTCAGGGTGCCCAGGTGTTTTTTGCCGGATGGTGGGGCCACCTGGACCAATTCCGCGTCGGTGACCGCGTTTGGGTCTGGTTCGATGCCGACAGCTCAAAGCAACCGCTGTCGATTTCCCTGTTGGCTGACGAGTTCAGCGAACAGATGCTTTACGCACCAATGAAAGTCACAACAGTTTCTGATCGCCACACGGAACGTGCGACAGCCGTTTTGCAATTTTCGAAAGCTGGCAAGCCGGCGTCACGTAACGTGGTGGTGGTGAATGCCGACGTGTATCACGGGGCTCATCAAGGAACACACGGCGACATCCGGACGGGCGAATCACTTTATATTCAGACGACGACGGACGACAACGTTCGACTCGCACTGGATGCTGCGGCATTTGACGCGCTACGAACGAAACAAAAGGCAGAACTTCGCAAACGATGGTCCGACGAAGGACTGCCGTGCACAGTTGTTTTTCGGCGAACGGAAGACCACGAGCTGGAGTTGATGCTGAATCACGAGTGTATGCAGTGGAGTCGGTCGCTCGAACCGGACGATCAAATCGAACTTCGATCACCAGAACTCGACCAACAACTCAAAGTCAGGATTCGGCAGATCAGACCATGGCGCGAGCGAACTCAATTGCTCGTAAACTGCGCCGAACAGGACGGGTTATTGCCATCAATTGGCCAACGTGCGTTTGTCATGATCAATCCTCAAACGGCTGCACGTCTGAAGAGTCACGACGATAAATATCCCCCAGGTCTCGGCAAGTCAGGCGTCAAACAGGAGCGGATCGAATGGCTCGCATCAAGCATCTATTGTTCGTGCAATATGCACGATTCATGCGCAGGCCATCTGTTCACACTCGCAGCCTGCGACGGCACTGGACAAACTCCATGTGGTCTGGCGGTGAAAACCCGCTCACTCTTTTCAGAACGTATCGAGCAGGGCCGCACTGACCAGCAAATTTTCGACGAGTTACTCAAGGAACGAAGCGAAAAGATGCGACAACCCCACATGTCGCCTTGAACCGGCATCCGCCAGGGAAACTATAAGGCAACACGCGGCATACTGAAGGAATTTCGAAGTCGTCCTCGCGGAATTGCGTTAACATGCCGAGCCGGGCAAGAGAAACTCATTATGCCCGTCCCTCGATCTTGCATCGAGCTTTGTCATGTCCCAGGCATCCATGTCGACAGTTCCGTAAGATTCGACCAACGAGAGAATCGCCAGCAACTCTGAATTGCCGGTGCCGACATCGTTCGGCGAATTGCGAAACCAGGCCGACCAGCCGTCGGTGTTTTTCTCAACGACAACGATTACAAACATTCGCAAGTTCGAATACTTCGACCGATTGCCGAGGCTGATGAGGGAGCTTTTCATAATTCCAAATTCCAAAAAACTTCTCGGGAAGTATCACGTCGAAAACACCACCGAGAAACCTGGTACTCGGATGTGAAGTCCCAAAATAACGGCTGATGGGAACGCGCTGAAATTCAGTGACGGACTTCGTTCACTTGCACTTGAATCCAGAGCAGACCAACTGAGCCTGATTCCTTTAACCTATGTCAAATACTTGCTGGCGGGCATGCTTTAAGGAAAAAACACTAAAAACTACCGGGTTCGTTCTCGCAGCACTCGAACGAATTTCACATCCGAAAGGTCAAACGCATATTAGTGGACCGTATTAGAATGCATTGATTGAAATAGTTCAAGTGTATCGATGAGTTCTGCTGTTTGAATGGGCTTCGTCAAGTAATGATCCATTCCCGCTTTCAGACACAGATTACGAACTTCGGACGTCACATGCGCAGTCATAGCGATGATTGGAATATGAGTCGATTTGTTCTGCTCGCTCTTGCGGATTTCAATCGTGGCGCTCAACCCGTCCAGCTCGGGCATTTCCAGATCCATCAACACGACATCGAATTCATTCTGCTCCTGAATTGCGATTGCTTCCCACCCGTTTGTTGCGGTAGTCACCTCGTGACCGAGCATTGTGAGAAGACCCGTAGCGACTTCGCGATTGACGGGCGCGTCGTCAACCAGCAGGATGCGCAGGGACTTCGTAGTGCTCGTGTGATGTTTAACAAAAATCTCATCAGAATCGCCTGACGAGCCGAGAGCTTTTTTGATGGCTTCAATCAGCTCCGAAGTCTTGGCTGGCTTCGTAAAATACCACACGTTTGAATTCAACGGTTCCTCATTTTTTTCCGGATCAACCTGTCCGGCGGGAACCAACATGAGGATTGGGCAATCGGCGAGATCCGGATCACGTCGAATCTGTCTTGCCAGCGACCATCCATCTTGCCCGGGTAGCGTGGTATCGATGACGGCCAATCGGAACGGCGACATCGAGTTCGCCGCATACTTCAACATCGGATAAGCCGTTTCGGCATTTGGAACGGCCTGCGGCATGAGCCCCATCTGCTCGAGCGTATCGTTGAGCACTCGTCGACTGGTTGGATGATCATCGACAATCAGGACCGGGACTGACGGAAACCTGGGGTGGAAGTCTGAGAAAATCCCGGAACCCGCCAGACGCGCAAACGAGGC
>JANXOO010000992.1 GCA_025353525.1 Schlesneria sp.
AGCGCCATCAGCAGGTCATGAATCACAAGTAATGTTTCGATGTCGGCGGCGTTGGATTCAGTACCGATCGTGTCGAAGTCGCATTGGACGAATTCGCGATAGCGGCCCCGTTGAGTGTTCTCGCCCCGCCACACCGGCGCAATGTGATATCGCTTGAAAGGAGTCCCGACTTCGGAGGAGTGTTGTGCTGCAAACCGGGCCAACGGAACGGTCAGATCGAACCGCATTGCCACATCGCGGTCGCCACCATCTTTGAATCGAAACAGTTGCTTGTCCGATTCTTCGCCTCCTTTTCCCGTCAGGATCTCGGCATATTCAAGCGCCGGAGTATCAATCGGACTGAAGCCATAGCTGCGAAAGACGCGGCGAGCAGTCTCCATTAACCGTTCGCGGACGAGCATGACAGGGGGAAGAAAGTCGCGAAAACCTCGTAATGTTCGCGGTTCAATCAATTTCGACACGGGGAATTTCCAATCTGGATGCGGAGCAGTATCCGTCGTAGGTTATGCTTCAGCATATCTTTTTTTTTGGAAAGAGTGCTTCAGCCAAGGTTGCAGTACGCGAGAATTCCGAATTTGCAGGCGTATGGATAATCGGCCTGATGCGTATGGATAATGGGTCTGAGGCTTATAGATAATGGGTCTGAATCAGGCAAAACCCCGGTAAAAAAAGTGAACGCGATAACGAACGGGCTTCAAACACGCTGACGATTCTCGAACCAAACCAATTTCAGGGTTCTGGAAATCCGATGACCCGGCAATCTAATGACTGAGCATCGGCAAGGTTGGCAGGTTCGGTGCCCCCGCTTTTTTTCTCGGCCGGGGTTTCGGGGGGAGCACCGCTTCGGCGTATTCCCACAACTGATCGGGAGACTCGAAGAACTTGTCGTAGCACCCGTCGTTGTCGTATTCGCAATTATCCGTCGTATAAGTTCGACAGATCTGCGGTCGCGTGAGGTAGATTCCGCAACGATTGTCGGACATCAGATTCTGACAATCGCCGAAAACCAGGAGAAACCACGTTCCACCATCGACAAAAATCGCCGTTCGCCCGTGCATGACGTACCACCGCATGTGGTCGAAGTCTTGCCATGTCGTTGGAGTTTCGATGGGGAGTGCGAAATAGCGGCAACAGCGTCCCGTACAATACGTGCACAACACTTCGCCGGGTTTAAGATCCGAACGCCGAACTTTCACTTTTGCCATGATTGATCCTCGAAACCGTCCTCGAAAGACGAAGTGTAGCGGCTGATCCGGAAGCGTGGTATCGATCCGAACGATTCGGCAATTCACACGTCATCAGGATTCGCATTTCCGACAGGGGTTTGGGGAGACAGCTTTGTCGAGCCACGAAAAATGCCGCGTGACGCCACTCTTCGTAACGGTGACTGTTACGAACGCGTTGAGTCCGCACGCCTCGCAGAAGTCGTTGCTACGGCCGATAAAGTTGTTGTGATGGCCGTTGGGAAAATCTCGATGCAATTACTCGCATCGAGGCAACCCGATGTGTAGGATAGGGAACGGCAGGCGGGACGCTTATCCAGGGTTTTAAGGGATGTGCGTGCGACATCGCATTGGTTCCGAGACGAGTCACGTGTTCGTATTTTCAGGTAGAGGGTTTGATGAGCGATCATACATCGACTGGCACCCGTTCGCGACGCGAATTCCTCAAGACAGGGACTGCCCTGGCGAGCGGCGTTGGGCTGACTTTAGGCCTGAATTCTGGCCTCTTCGCGGCTGGAAGCGATCAATTGAAAGTCGGTCTCGTCGGTTGCGGGGGACGCGGAACGGGGGCTGCCGGTGAAGCACTTCAAGCCGATTCACAGTCGAAGCTCGTTGCCGTCGCGGATCTCAGTCGAAACGCGATCGAAATGAGCCTGGAAAACCTCAGGTCCAACAATCGCATCGAAAAACAGATCGATGTCGCCGACGCCAAAAAATTTGTCGGCCTGAATGCCTACAAGAACGTGATCGAGTCGTGCGATGTCGTGCTACTCGCGTCGCCGCCCGGATTCCGACCGCCTCATCTGCGGGCGGCAGTCGAAGCAGGCAAACACATCTTTACCGAAAAGCCGATGGCGACGGATGCCCCCGGTGTCCGGTCGGTGATGGAATCTGTGCGCATTGCAAAAGAAAAGAATCTGGCGGTTGTCGCGGGTTTCTGCTGGCGCTACGATCTGGCTCGCCGCGAACTGTTCGCTCGTATTCATGACGGCCAGATCGGCGAAGTGATGGCGGTTTACGGTACATACCTGACGAGTCCCGTCAAGCCGATGCCTCCGGCCGACAAGCGACCGGCGGGTATCACGGACCTCGAGTGGATGGTTCAGAACTGGTACAATTTCACGTTCCTCTCGGGCGACGGACTGGTGGAACAAGCCATTCATACCGTCGACTGGTTGCAATGGACGATGGGTGACGTCGCGCCGAAAAGTTGTACCGCAGTCGGTGGTCGGCAGGTTCCGGCCCACGCGGGCAACATCTACGATCACATTGAAGTGAATTACGAGTGGGAAAATGGTGCTCGGGGTTTCCTCGCCCAGCGTCAAATTGTCGGTTGCCATAACGAAAACAACCTGCTGGTCATGGGAACTAAAGGAACCGGTTACATCAAAGGGGGCGTCGGGATTACCGGTACCAATGCGTGGGAGTACAAGGGGCCGAATCCCAATATGTACCAGGTCGAACACGACGAATTCTTCGATTCGATCCGAACCGGAAAACACATCAACAACGGCGACCGCATGGTTACCAGTACGCTGGCCGGAATCATGGGTCGCATGGCCGGTTATACAGGAAAACAGGTCACCTGGGACATGGCTTTGAATTCGAAGCAGGTGCTTGTCCCGGAAATTACGAGCTGGGAAACGAAGGTCGATGTACCGCCGTTGGCCCGGCCAGGTGTTACGCCATTTGTGTGAAATCCGACTCGGACTGACCTGACTTCTCTGGTGATGTCACTCGTAAACGACGTTCTTTGTATTCGAGAAACGCATCATTGTATTTCTGCGCACGGACACAGGCTGTGATGCCCTTGCCAACGGCAAGAACCGTAAAGATGACTCCGATCGCGGGGAAGGCGAATTTCATGATCTTAAAAGGCGGTTGATCCGGGATAACAGGGGCCATCATCACCGCCATGACGGTCCAGAAAACACCGAAAAAACCTCCGGCAATCGCCATCCCGATTCCCGTTCCAATCGTCGGAATGTACGTTCGGCCACGGCGTCCTGTCATACGAAACTGTTCCCGTTCGATCTCCCATTCGCGGTCGATTCGTTCGAGTTCATTTTGAATGCGGACTTGCGCCAGTTGTTCTTCAACAAACGGCGACATCGGAATGGCGTTGATCGCAGGCGGATTTTCCAGCAGGATCGTTTTTGCACGCTGGAATTCAGTGTCAGTTAACGAACCGGACCGGCGAAGCTGTTCCAGTTTGTGCAAATCGTCAGCAATTCCCATGAACACATTCCTTCCTCAAATTACCCTCTCGTTCCGTCGGTTGAGCCTCGAATTTCCCGATGCTCGCGAGGCCCGCAACCCGAAGAAAACTTGAAGCCCTTGTCGGCAACGCCGTGAAGCATTTCCGGATTGGAAAACAAAGCAGTACGAGAATCCAGGTGAGCCGTGCGGCGTAAGCCTTCGGGTTCTTCGGTCCGAGGCTGACGCCGCACGGCTCGCCTGTTTCCGCAAAAAAACGATTTGAAACAAACCTTCACGGCGTTGCCTTGTCGGCTCTCTACGTCGATGTGCATCAACACGTTGTTCGCCTGTTTGCCGATACAACGCTGCACAAGTCGAACGCTGGTACTAAACGTGAATACAGCGAATTTGGATCAACTGAAAATATACGGAAAGAGATTGATCCGATCGCGTCTCATTAGCGTTAAGTTTTTGGAAGCGATGCCGGATGATATCAGAAACCGGTTTTTATTCTGCTCGCGGTGCCGAAATACGCGTCCGTCGAAATTGCGTTTCATCGCGTCTGCCACGAATGCCGTCAATGCCACCGTTTTATGATTGAGCGAAGTTTTGGTGCGTAGCATTCTTCGCAGCCGCGAGAAAACTGGTTTGCAAACTGCCGTAAAAACGGCAATTTCTACAAGGGAACATGTGATGGAAACGCTGCTGTCCAACGTGCTGGGGTTTATTTTCTTTCCGATTACGTTATTGGCGAGCTGGGTCATCGTGGGGCCACAGGAGACGAAAATCGTCCTGTTTTGGGGAAAGTTTCGCAAATTGTTGTCGACACCCGGCTTATCGCTCATCAATGTCTGGGGTCGACGAGTGATCTCGGTCAGCATGAAGCGGCAAGCGATCGAATTGCACAAGACGACCGTGGCCGACGCCAACGGCAATCCGATTATTATTGCCGGCGTCTGCACGTTCCAGGTGATCGATGCTGTGAAGGCGGCATTCCACGTCGAAGACTACCAGGGCTACGTTCGAACCCAGGCGATGGCTGTTCTGAAGCAGATTGCATCCCGCCATCCGTACGAATCTCCCGACGGACACTGCCTGAAGTCCGAAGCCATCATCGTCGGTCAGGAGATGGTGGCTGCGATGCAATCCAAGGTCGAATCGGCGGGGATCCAGGTCATCTCGTTCGAACTCTCGGACCTTTCCTATTCACCCGAAATTGCTCAGGCCATGCTTGTACGTCAGCAGGCTCAGGCGTTGATCGGGGCGAGAAAGATCGTCGTCGAGGGCGCCGTTGAAATCGCCAACGACGCGATGAAGCATCTGCTGGAACGAGGATTTCATCTTTCGGACGATCATCAGGCGAAGATTGTGGGGAATTTGTTGGCAATCATCTGCGGCGAAGCCAAAGTTCAGCCGACGTACGCGATTCAGGATAACAGCGGATCCGACACCGAAGTACTTAAAATGATTCACGCATCGCTCAAAGAAATCCAGGCCAACTTCAAAAAGCCAACCTGATCGATGAATTAAAAAGTTGTAGTTCAGGCATTAGACTTTCCCGTCGTCTTTTTCCCAAATCCACCTCCCCAAAGAGGTAGCACTCAACCCCACCGTCCTGCTAAATTCCCCTCATGAACCGTTATTGTGCAAACCGTGTTCAGGCGACCGGCAGGGAAATTTACCGGCTGAAAACGGGGACAGGCACCAGCACGACCCCCGGCGCGCCGGGGTCCCCGTTTTCAGCGACCAGTACTTCGTTTCCTGCCGGTCGCCTTAATGGAATCCTGATTTCGACATGACAGAGATACTTCCTGCGATCCGGGCGGTTTGTTTCGATCTGGACGGTTTGATGTTCAATACGGAAGACGTGTTTTACGTTTCCGCTGATGTCCTGTTGCAGCGTCGGGGAATGCGGATGTCGCGTGGCGCGATGGATGCGATGCTCGGTCGCCGTCCGATCGAATCGTTGACAGCATTCCGCGACTATATGGGATTGAATGAAGAACCCGCCGATCTGCTCGCCGAATCCCGGGTCATTTTCCATGAACTGCTGAAAGAACATTTAAAGCCGATGCCGGGCCTGTTCGATCTGTTGAATCTGATCGAAGCACAAGGGCTTCCCAAAGGTGTCGCCACGTCGTCACCCCGTGATTACCTCGAAAATATCCTGGGTCGATTCGATTTGATTCCGCGGTTCCCGTTACGATTGACGGCTGAAAGCGTGACCCACGGCAAACCGGATCCCGAGATCTACTTGAAGGCCGCGGAACAGCTTGGCGTGCGTCCCGAACAGATGCTGGTCCTGGAGGACTCCGAGACCGGCACGCGAGCTGCCGCCGCCGCCGGAGCCTACATCGTTTCCGTTCCTCACGAGCACACGGCGGGGCACGACTTCAGTCAATCGAAATACATTGCAACCGGACTGAATGACCCGTTTATCCTGCGGCTACTCTCGTAGCGGTTTACTCGACTGCTGCGGGCGCGGAACTCTGTTCTACGGGCGCCGAACAGAGTTCCACCAGGTGGCCATCCGGGTCGTTGACGAAGAGCTGCACGAATCCGTCGGGCCGCCGTCTGGGTGGCGAAACGAACGAAATCCCCAGTTCTGCAATCCGCTGGGCAGCCAAATGACAGTCGTCGACCAGAAACGCAAAATGGTGTCCGCGCGAATTGGCACAGGCCGCCGCACCGGCTTTGCTGGAACCTTCGAATTCCAGAATCGTATGAATCAGCGTCCGCCCTGCCTGAAACCACTGTCCGGCAAACGTAAAGCCGGGCCGAGCCACTTCGCTCATTCCAAGCACATCGACATAAAATCGTCGAGTTGCCGCGAGGTTTTTGACGACGATCGTCACATGATCGAGCGATTTGACCCGGATGGGCGAGTTGCTGCTCACGTTTCTCAACCTTTGTAGTCACTGCATTTGTTGAAACAACGAAACGAATACATTTTCAGCAGTGTCGTTTCATTCTCAGGTGTGGTCACTTTCGGTTTCGGTCGCGGCGTGACCCTCTGTCGCTTCGGCAATCGCGGCTTCAAGTTGATTCAGCTTGCGGTAGCCGTTGAACCCCTGAATCATCGAAAACAGTGCGTATCCGTGGAACGCGGCACTCAAAAAATCGCCGATGACGAGATAGAGCAAACCGTCCAGAACGTACAGGAACATTCCGATACCGAAGATCCACAAAAACCGCTTTCGGGATAACCAGCCAAAGACTGCAACGATGACCGAGACAAATACCGAAAAGCCGATTGCAAACAGCATCAACGTTGTCGCGGCGTCGGGGTGATCTTTCCCAATGCCGGCCGCGATCACATCAACGATCACTGTGATTGCAAGCCCAACGATAAAATGCCGATCACCGCCACTATGCAGTATCGCCGTGTTGACCAATGAAAGCCCGGCGATCCAGTAGAACCAGCTCGCCCCCGAGTTCCCGGCAGCCTGAAATGCGGCGGCCGCCTGATTGATGTTCTCAACAACATTCCCAACGTGTTCTTCGTCTGATGTGTGAGTCGTGTCGGGAGCGGGATCGTTGGCTGCGTCAGTCATGTTTGAGTCCTGAAAGAAGGGTGACGCCGCAGTCTACCCTGCCATCAAAGGTTCGCCAACCGTCCATTGGGCTCCGTCGCGTATGACTCGTCGGTAAAGCGTATCTCGTTCGACCGGTTCACGACCTGATTCGCGGATCAGCCGGTGCAGATGTTCGACGCTCAAACCTTCGGGTGTTTTGGCACCGGCGTCGTGGTAGATGATCTCGTGAACGACTGTCCCGTCGATGTCGTCAGCACCGAACCCGAGTGCAACTTGCGCGATCTGTTCGCCCAACATAATCCAGTAGGCTTTGATATGATCGAAGTTGTCGAGCATGATTCTTGAGAGCGCAATCATTCGCAGATCCATTGAACCTGTTGGTTTAATAATCTGGTCCAGACCGGTGTTTTCCGGATGAAACGCCAGCGGAATAAACGTCTGGAACCCGTGCGTCTCGTCTTGCAGAGCGCGTAACTGGCACAAATGATCGATCCGGTGTTTTGCCTGCTCGATGTGCCCGTACAACATCGTCGCGTTCGAGCGAAGACCTGCCACGTGAGCGGCACGATGCACGGCGATCCAGTTCACTGAATCCGCTTTATGCTCGCACAATTGATCGCGGACTTCCGGATGAAAAATCTCTGCACCGCCGCCGGGCATGCTGCCCAGTCCCGCGTCGACCATCTCTTTCAGAACCCATTCGATTGACTGCTTCGTGATAAAACTGAACCAGCCAATTTCAACGGCCGTCCAGGCCTTGATATGGATTTCGGGACAGGTTTCGTGAAGGACCCGGACGATGTTCAGGTACCAGTCGAATTTCTTCTGATGGTGCAGGCCACCGACAACATGGATTTCCGTCGCACCGTTGGAACGGGCTTCAAGAATTCGTTCGCGGAGCATCTCGTCGCTGAAGACGTATGCTTTTTCGGCTTTCAGATCGGCACGAAACGCACAGAACCGGCAGCGGTAAACACATACGTTGGTCGGGTTCAAATGGACGTTCGTATTGTAATACGCAAAGTTCCCGTTCTTGCGTTCGCGAATTGTGTTGGCGAGTCGCCCCAGCGTCAACAAGTCGGCCTTTTCGTCAAGAAAGACTCCTTCATCGAACGAAATCCGCTCGCCCGCCAGGATTTTTCGCTCGAGTTTTTTCATTGTGTCGTCGGTCATCATCGTCGCGCTCATCTTCGCAGAATAAATCAGGAGACAGTGTTGCGAGTATCGTAGTCACCTGCTGCCTGTTCGGCTACCAGACAACGCCGCTTCCGTAATTACGGTGTCTTCATTTTCATTCGGTCCGCTTCTCGCTGGTGGTAGCATCGTTTATTCTGCTCGCGGCCCGGAATGATGCTTTGTTTGTGAGTCCGTATCCGCGTTCGATACGGATACACCGCGGTGAACGCAATTTTCAGCATTTGCCGGGGTTTCCAATGGCATCAATTCAGACCGCGCGAAGTTTAGCATCATTGCAAAGGATGGCGACTCGATGACCTGGCTGACTTCACTGCGGGACCAACTGCCTCTGTTGCTGGTCATGTCACCGGTGATCGGATTCGCGGTGGCGTGCCTGGCATCGAAGTTCGAGCCCGATTTGATTCGGCCCCTTTCGATTTCAAATGCGGTATGCACCCTGCTGATCCTCGTTGGAATCGGATGGCAGTTTGAAGCCGATTTGGCCGCTGATGCCGAAATCGTCCGCCTCGCAAAACGTGAGATCGCGGCATCGAATCCCGACAATTTGTCGATCGACGAAGTCCATCGGACGCTGGATCGACGGCGTGTTGATCGGATTGGTCGACAGTGGTTCGCGGTCGATGGTCTCAACATCATTCCCATTCTCCTGCTCGCAGCGACAACACTCGTTGCGATTTGGGGGATTGATCCCGTACGCGGCAAGATCTCGATCCAGACATCGAAAAGTGGAGTTGCCGGGGACGCATCGACGACCGGCGATTCAACAGATTCCCCGGCCAGTCGCGGGTCACTGTCGCATTTCGGGAAAGAGGAATCGTCGGGCGTCAAGTCGTCGAACGTGCGTCGGATCGAGCCGTTTTTCTATCCGATCGCATTGCTCTATGAGGCTGCGTCGCTGGGAGTTCTGACAGGTTACGATGTCAGAGCATTCCTGATGGCATCGGCGTCGAGCGCATTGACAATGAGTGTCATGATTGCTCGTTGGGGGAATTCGGAACGACGGAGTCACGCCAGCCGGTTTTTGTTTGCGCAAGCTGGCGGCGGTGCCCTTATTGCATTTGGCCTGTCGATGGTTGTTGTGGCCGTCCCGTGGATGAAGATGCAAGATGCAGCGACTCAGCCAACCCTCTCGTGGCAGATCGCCAGTATCACTCACGATATCCAGAAGTGGACGACACGCAACGAACTGGCGTTTCACTATGTCAGCGAAGTCTTTCCGTGGATGTTGCTGATCCTGTCACTGGGGTTTGCTATCCAGTCGGGACTCTTCCCGTTTCATTCCTGGCAAATCGGTGTGATCAGTGGAGCTCGTCCCGCGATCGCCGCACTTTTTATTGCAGGAACACTTTCGGCCAGTTGTATAGGCTGGCTCAGGTTCGTGTTGCCGCTCGCACCCGATTTGCTGGCGGCGTTTGACATGTGGCTGGTGATTCCATCGCTGGGGAGTGCGTTGTGGGGAGCGATTCTTGCGGTGGTTGCTCGTGATCGCCGTGAACGTATCGCTCTGGTTCAGCTCAGCTTTCTCGGAATTTCGCTGCTCGGCTGCTACTGCTTTTCCCGGATCGGAATGAGTGCCATGTGGCTCATGCAACAGCAACTGACCGCCACGTTCTGCACCATACTTCTGCTGCTCGAATTTCATGATGCTTCGGCAGGAGGCCACCGGATGTCAGAGACGATACCGACCGGACTTTTGTCGAATCGACGGACAACGCTGCTGATGTTGTGCATCCCGGCCGTCGGATTGTTTGCCAGCGGGTTCGCGATCCAGTCCGAGCTTCTGCGCGAGGACCTGCTGATGACCTTAAGCCCAACCGCGGTCGTTCTGCTTCTCGCCCTTGCCATGTATCGGGAATTTGATCGTCCTTACGAGCCGTCTGTCGACGGACACTCGGAATTTCAGACACAGAACCCGGTTTGGTTTGCATTGCTGGTCATGGGGCTGCTGTCCTTCATTGTCAATCTTGTGCCAGGTTTGCCGCTGCACCTGTCCGAAACGGAATTCGCGCGTATCTTTCGGCGCATCGAGCGAATCGCTCCGGCAGTTTCCGCAGAAATTCCGACAAATGAGCCCGAATCGCCTCCTGAAAACGACTAAAATGGGGTGATTTCGCTCAACCTTTCCGATTATTCCGATTATGACTTCAGGCCGGATGTTTCTGGCGTCGATGAGGATCACGGGCCGTTCTGTTTTCTCGTCTGCCGCTCCGGTTGTTGGAAAATCGAGGAGTTTCGTTCATGAAACACACAGTATTGGGATGTTTGACGCTCGCGGGCCTTGCCAGCATGCTGCCAACCGACGGATATGCGCAGATGTTCGCACCCGCTGGTCATGCCAATTGCACGATCTCGCAAACCCGGCCTGTCGTCACAACGCAGCTTCGCCCGCAACAGGTGACGGCGTATTGCGAAGTCGTTGAAACACAGGTCACTCAAAAGCAGGTTGTCGAAAACGTTCCGGTCACAACTTGCAAGAATGTCACCGTGGATGAAGGAAGCTTCCAATCGGTCTGGGTTCCGAAACCGGTCACAAAACAGGTTGCGCAGACGATGATTCAACAGCAAGTGAAGACAGTGTCGGTCCCGGTCCAGGTAAGGCGACGGGTTCCGTCGACAGTCACTCGGATGGTCCCGGTTCAGTCGGTTCAATACGTGACAGAACAGGTACCAGTGCAGGCGACTGCAATGGCATCGAGCTGCGATACTTGTGGCGGCGGTGGAATGGCATTTGCGCCGACAGCCTCATTTCAGACAGGTTTCCTGCCGCAGACATACCAGCCGACACCATTGATGTCTTCTGCGTTCATTCCTTCGATGCCGGCGATCAATGTTCCGACGTCACAAACCGCGATGTCGGCGTCGCCTGTTTCACGATCGGAATCGGTTCGCCCCCGTGTGAGTTCGTATGAATCAGATTCTGATTCGTACGAACCGGTCCGGGCTCGCGGTGTCCCCG
>JANXOO010001013.1 GCA_025353525.1 Schlesneria sp.
GGAAGTGAACGTTTCCGGGGAAGCAAGCAAAGACGGATTCGATCCCGCTGAATTGTTGGCCGCTTGGCCCCGCATGAAATCGAGTGACACCATCGAAGTCTGTGGTTTGATGACGATGGCTCCGCTGGATATCGACGCCGAAACCGCCCGGCCCGTCTTTCGCCGTCTGCGCGAACTTCGCGACCGTCTGCGAGACGATGCGGGCGGGCGTTGGGGCATGCCCGAACTTTCGATGGGAATGAGCGGCGATTTCGACGTTGCCATCGAAGAAGGGGCAACGCTTGTCCGAATCGGCAGCAGTTTGTTCGCCGGGCTGGAAGGTTAAGGCGATTGCTATGAGCTTTGACGCTTGCGCCATGTCGACATGGCATCTTGCAGTTGATCGCCCCAGACTTTGTTCAATTCGTCTGACGAAGGGACGTGGCCGTTTTTCATCTCGCCAAAATACCAGCAGCAGGCTTTGCCGAGCGAAAACGTATAAGCAAACGCCATCGCCGCGTTCGCCGTCATACCGAAGACCGGGATAATTTTCAGAGGAGCTTTCAAAGCGAAGCGGATCGCCAGTCGCCCGCCGACGGCCCCCGCCATTTTGGAGAGCAATTCCGCGTTCATCTTCTGGTCGTAAAGATCGGCGAGCAAATAAACGAGTCGCGTTTGCAAGGCCATCACGACCGGGATGTCGACCCAGGGGAGCGGACTTGCTGCGGATGTCGCCGCAAGACCGCTATAGGTCAGAATTGTGGTCAACGCCCGCTTGGCGGTCAGGTCGCGCAACGTATGACGGACATCGTCAAGGTGAATCAACGCCTGGCGGCAGGCGGCAGGAAGCAGTTCGATCAACGCTCCTTCAAATCGCTTGCCTCCGAAGTCCGGCTGCTGAAATCCTTCGTCCGGCTTTGTGAAATCGATGGGGATGATCCGATCAACCAAACCGGCAAACCGGTCTTCCTGCTCGCGTAGACATCGTTGCAAGGCGGGATGGACGGCCAGGTTTGAAACGCGGGTTGCGGGCGGATTGGCCTCAGAATCGGCCGGACCTGGTACCGCGTTGCCCGGTTCATTCGCAGGAACAACGGCCAGTTCTTTTCCGACAATAAAGGGGTCGGGATCGGGGTGCTGCTCGAATGGATAAGCTTCGTGCAAGCAGGTGAGAGCCAGGACGATCGGCCGCGAGGGCCTCGCTCTGCGGATGACTCGCAATGCGTCGACGATTTCGGCCAGGGCATGATCCATGACTCGTGCGACAACGATCACGACATGCGTGGACTGGTCAAACGATTTCAAATCATCGCGCGGTTCGTATCCTGCTTCTCCAAGTCCCCGAGTATCGAGAAACCGCACGAGCGGTTCGGTTATCGACGGGAAATCATAACTGAATGACGTTCGCGTTTGTGGTTGAAAGCCGTTTCCGATTTCTGCCAGAGTCGAACCGGTCAAAAAACGGATGATCGACGATTTACCACTGCCGGTCTTGCCGAACAGCCAGAATACAGGGACGGGAATCTTCTTCAGCAGTTCATTTCGCTGACGTTCAAACTGTTCGTCCGTCAACGAGCCCATCCCGAGATATGACTTGATGCGATCGAACATGTGTGAACACCTTGTCGATGAATACCGCCGTCGGACAATCGAAAGTCAGGTTGCATCGCGATTCCAGTTGTACAGAATCGGGCAAAGTCAAAGAAGTCTCACCATCCAACGACGTGTCTCATGAGTCTGAAATCGTCAGGACCCCGGCGCTGGATCTTGAGTCCGGCAGACAGAAAAAAGGCCACAGCCGACTCGATGATTTGGCAGGCCTTGTTTGAAGGCGATCGGGAGGAAAGGACATACTGGTCGACTGATTATCGCCAAAAAAGTATCCAGCAGACCTGTCGGTATGGGGCGAAACATCAACGTCACGGCTCGCCAATACCCTCCTGATTTCCGGGTTGTAAAGGAATCGCGTCGCGTGTTCCGTTGTTGAACGGGCGTTTTATTCTGCGCAGTTCGGTCCTTTTTCCTTCGATTTCGCCGCTGCAGGTAATTCGTCGAATTGCCGACGTACTGTCGAATCGCCCGTTCCGACGACCGACGACTTCTGTTTCCGAAACCAGTCGTTCAATTCATTGCGAACGATTGTGAACAACCAGCCACGAAAGGAACCTCGACGCGGATCGTAATCAAGCCGTCCGATCGACCTTACCACGATCCTGCGTACTTCCTGAGTCGTGTCCAAAGCGTCAGCATCCTGCAAACCCTGTTTACGGGAAAAGCCGTAAACGAGCGGCGAATAAATCTCGACGAACTCGCTCCAGGCCTGGTCGTTTTGAGCATCCCGCATCCGCACTAAAAGGCTTGGGCGAGTTTCGCCGGATTCTGACATTGGATTCATCTCTTCAGACAAGTACCGGCATTGCCACTGAATCTGTCACCAAAAACCGCGAAAAACAGAAAATTCATGTTGATACTTCGTGCGGTCTGAATTGAATCGGTCTTTGCCCATTTTGGCGTCTTTGGTAAAACCCGCCCCCCCGCTCAATTTCATTTCATTTCGGACGGAGTTGCAGTGCTTTTGCATTCGCAATTTCCCGGTTTTTTGCTGGATAACCTATCGTGTGGTCATTAAAAGGTGCGAAGCGAGCGATTGTCGTCGCTGGCTGTCTCGCCGCAGCTTATACCCAACTGACGACGTCCCCCGCGACAATCGAATACGTCCGTTCCATTGGAGCGAACGAGTTTCATATCGGTATCCTGGGTGCGCTTCCGACGCTGATGTTGTTTATGCAGTTTGTGTCTGCAATCGTCGTCAATCATCTGCAGTACCGGCGGCGACTCTGGTTCTGGGCCGCGTTGACTCATCGTTTGATGTTATTGCCGACAGCCATCGGGCCGTGGGTCTTTCACGGTCTGTCGAACGAATTCTGGATCTGGACCCTGTTGGCGACCACGGCCGTCAATCAGGGTTTGCTTCATTTTAGTTCGCCGCTTTGGCTAAGCTGGATGGGTGACTACCTGCCGCACGAAGGGTTGAGCAGTTACTGGGGCGTCCGCCAGCTCTGGATGCAGGTCACTGCCGCAGTATCACTGTTTGCTGCCGCATTTCTGGTATTGAACAGCAGCCTGTCGATCGAGGTCAGCTATGCCGTGATGACATGCGTCGGAACGACCTGCGGTGTTCTCGATTTACTGTTGTTTCGTAAAGTTGTCGAGCCACCTGTCACTCGTGTTCCATCACCGCAATTGACCCGGATTCTGTCGGAACCATTCCGCAATCGCGATTTTCGTCGCTATATCGGATTCATGTGCTTCTGGAATTTTGCCGCGATGGCGGGAGCTCCGTTTATCAGCCTGTACCTGCTGGCCGAAGTCGGTATGGATTTGTATCACGTTCTGTTGCTGTGGACGATTTCGTGGATCGGCGGTGCGATGTTGTCCAGAACGCTCGGTCGCTGGGCCGATTCGCACGGATCTCAACCTGTCCTCGTCATGTGTGTGGCGCTCAAGTCGAGCAACATGCTGGCACTGCTGTTGATCCCTAAATCACCGGCGATTGCCTTCTGGATTTTGACGCCGTGTTTCATGCTGGATGCCGTATTGAACGCCGGAATCCTGATTGCCAATAACGGATTCATGATCAAGAACTCGCCGTCAGAAAACCGGACGATGTATATCGCGGCGACACAGGCCATTGCGGGGATGACAGGCGGCGTCACCTCGATTGCCGCCGGTTGGATCATGCAGAGCCTTGCGGGGCAGCACTGGACGATCGCCGGTTGGACATTCGGGCATTTTCAGGTCATGTTTCTGGTCAGTATCGCTCTGCGGTGGATCGCACTCGGGATGACCCGATACGTCCAGGAACCTCACGCCCGGCATACATGGGATGTCGTAGGTGAACTGGTGAGTGAAATGCTCGACCGGCTCGAGATTCGGACGTTGCCCGCTCAATCGGCTGCGGCGAATGAATTGCCTGACGGACTCGCCGGGGGTATGACTGGTGAACCTGACCCCATTTCGCCAAAGCGCTTGCCTGTGGCAGCGCCAAGACACGTTCGCAAGCCGCGTCCTCGCGAATCGCAGCCGACTTGACGACCACCGGGTGTCGAATGAGACTGATGGGACCAATGGGACGGATGAGACCGATGGGGCTGATTTTTGAGACAAACCGGGAAGGGACTTTCAGATGGAATACCGCAGTCTTGGTCAAACCGGCCTGAAGCTTTCGGCACTTGGTTTTGGAGCATCCTCGCTGGGGGCCGAGTTTCGACCGGTTGATATCAACGAAGCGATCGCTGCGGTTCCGGCGGCGCTCGATGTCGGGATAAACTTCATCGATACGTCCCCGTTTTATGGTCGGGGAATGTCAGAAGTGTTGCTCGGAACGGCCCTGCGCGGGATTCCTCGCGACAAATATCTGCTCGGCAGCAAACTGGGTCGCTACGACAAAGCTCATTTCGATTTTTCAGCAAAACGGGTGGTCGAAAGTGTCGATGTCAGTCTGCATCGTATGGGAGTTGACTATCTCGACATCTGCTTGTGCCATGATATCGAATTCGTCGAGATGCAGCAGATCGTGGATGAAACGCTGCCTGCGCTGCGGAAAATCCGGCAGCAGGGGAAAGTTCGTTTTATCGGTGTGTCGGGGTATCCGATGAAAATGTTCAAATTCATTCTCGACCAGACAAATCTGGATGTCGTTTTGTCGTACAACCACTACACGTTGCAAAACACGATGTATGGCGACCTGGTTCCCTATCTCAAGTCGAAGAATGTCGGGATTATGAACGCGGCACCATTTTCAGCCCGATTGCTGACAAACGACCCGTTGCCGTCTTGGCACAAGGCGACGCCGGATGTCCGCCGGATTGTGAAAGCGGCGGCAGACCACTGCCAAAGTCGCGGCAGCGATCTTGCCAAACTGGCGTTGCAGTTCTCGATTGCCAATCCCGAGATGACAACCTGCGTCACCGGATCTGCCCGTCCCGATCGAATTCGGGAATGGGCACGGTGGGCCAGTGAACCCATCGATCCGCAATTGCTTTCAGAAGTCCAGGCGATTCTGAAGCCCATCCACAATTGGTTCTATATCGAAGGCCGACCTGAAAATAATGATCAATGCCTTGAGCAATAGAACCACGAAGGGCGCGAAAAATCACAGAAGGTATCGCCGAATTCCAACTTCGCGCTCGCCGCGCCCTTTTTAGTGAAATCAGTCCTCTCGTACAGGTGCCAACAGTGTCAACAATTGGTTCCTTTCAGTTAAATCCCACCAGATTCAACATCCGCCCCGACGGGACGCCGTCTCTGCAATCAATACTCACGAGTTTGTCAGCAATCGCTTTTACACGAATGCAATTTTGATTCACAATCAGTCGGCCGGTCGATTCTGCCGATGCAGATTTCATTTCCGAGGATTGAATCAAATGATTTCGTTAGCTGTCATCCGGTCCGGCGTTTCAATGAACTGATTTTAGCCGATGTGATGACTTCGAAAGAGCCTTGTTCCTCGGTGCGTATGAAAATACAGAGTGATATCATCTGCATTTAAGGTCTTTTTACTGTTGTTGCACATTCACATCCGTCATCTGCGTTCGGTCTCACTTCGGAGTTCTTCAACTGCATCGAACTGACTTTTCAACGCTCAAACTTAAAAGGTCGTGAGATCGTTCAGGGACCCCAACATTGGAC
>JANXOO010001053.1 GCA_025353525.1 Schlesneria sp.
TGCGCCAGTCCGGCTCGCCGCGCCGCTTGCAACTCGTCCTCCAGAAATCGGGCCGAGACACCTTGCGGAGCAAAAAGGTAGCCGTCAAGCCGCTCAAAATCACAATCGATATTCTCCCGAATCGTGATTGATTCAATGCGATTAATTGCCGCCGAATGGCTGGATGCCACGAGCCGCGCACCATCTGGCCCATGCCATGCCTCGATGGATGTATACCGGTCGTCAATCGCGTTCGTCAGATGTGCCGTCGTGCGTTCGGTCTGGCCGCCACCAATTGGTCCATCATCGAGCACGATGACCGACTTGCCCTCGTTCAGCAAAAGATACGCGGTTGTCAGACCGGCGATCCCGGCACCAACAACGCAGACATCAACACGACAATCGTCAGGCAATGTCGAGTCGCCAAGAATTTCTCCCGTCCCCATCCATGCAGATTCGGTCTGGTCCATATTATCTATCACGGTTCAACCTCATTTATGTTCTGCTGTGCGGGTTACGCCGTCGCTCACCGTTCGTCTTTTGCCTGACACATCAAACCGTCGGCGTCCCCAAGTTCTTCGACAATTGATCGTGCACCACAAACCATCACTGCATATTCCCGCAAGTCACTCGCCAGTTGTTTGTCAGAAACGCATTTTGCCGCCCCAAGGTACGCTTCTTCCAAAAGGGATTCGGCGCGTTCAATCGCTTCTGCAAATGCCGGAAAATCGCCTTCTTCAAGCGAAACCGCGGCGTGTCGCCAAACAGACCGGAATTCAGCAAGCTCACCCTTCGACAGTCGGTCATCCCGGTCATTCAGCCGTCCGATCGCATTACCAAGAAATTTTCGTTGTGCCAGACGCTGTCGAATGACAACCGTTGCAAATGCCTGCAGTCGCAGACCCTTGAATGATCCGCCAATTTCGGCATAACCGCCGATACTGGAGGAGACGAGATTTTTGAGGCGACTGAGAACCACGTCGCGATCAACATCTGTGCTGGGCGATGTGTTTGACCGGCTGTCGCCGCGCCGGACTCTCGTGTTGCGTCCGGTATCAGGAAATCTGAAATTGACCCGGCCGGACTTTTGAGAGAAGTCGACACTTCGGTTGTTCGTAAAAGCCGTTTTTCGAAACAGTGTGCGCATTCCGATTCGTCCCTGTGAAAATGAAATAATTTTGCATCGAGCAATTGTCGAGCGTCTTCGTCATTGTTTTGCAACTGGTGTGCCAGTCATTGTTGATTTGGTGAGGCTGCAAGTATTTGAAAACGATCCGCAAGACCATGTACCCAGCGATGTACTGCGGCACTTCACACTGACTTGTCGTCAACCAGTATTGCGGGCCTGGCCTTCAGAACGTCGTCGCCCCGTCTGCCACAGGTCAAACGAATCGGGCCGGACTGTAAGTCAGCCCGGCCCGATCAAATTCAAAATCACTCACGTGACGGCACGAGGAACTGCCGACGCGGTTCATTTGCACGAACTGCAATCCTTATGAATCGATTCCAGCTTCTTTTGAATCTCCTCTTTGGCAATTCCGTATTTGACGGCTACTTTGCCAGCCAGTTGATCCAGTTTGCCTTCCGCAACGTCAACATCATCGTCTGTCAACTTGCCCCACTGTTCCTTCACTTTTCCCTTGAAGATTTGCCAGTTGCCCTTGAGTTGTTCGGTGTTCATGTTCTCCCTTTCGAGTCGGATGAATTTCGAGCGGCTAATTCCGATTGGTGACCGCCTGATCCGATGAATCAGCAGCCATCGTGCCACGACGAGCAAACTTTTCCGTCATTTCGACGTTTTGAGCCGATCGATCCCGACGAATGATTTGCCGATGGTCGACTCCGTCATCGATCAATTCGATGGGAAAAACCTGGTCACGTTGACCATCCGGACATTTGTCTACCGGTAGAGTGCC
>JANXOO010001103.1 GCA_025353525.1 Schlesneria sp.
ACGTGCCTCTTCCCCTTCCTTCTCTGTGCCTCGGCGTCTCTGTGGTAAAAAATCTTCGCATTTCTCTGCAGCATATCGCCGAGCAATTCAGTCAGTTTCAGCTAAAATGGTTCCGACAGTAGATGATGCGCCGGTCCTTAGACGTCGATTGAGTCAACGGTTGCACCGTCAACCAATCGAGGATTTGATCGAAGATTCGATTTTGACTCCCAACGAGTGAGCGTCGAAGATGCTCGGGGCGAAAAAACTTCGCACCCGAGAAGGCAACCGGACCAAAAATCAAAAAATCACAGTCTGGCAGCGATTTGAAAACGGTCTTATGTGGAACCTCGTACCGGTGGTGTCGCGAGTACGCACAACCGACGGGCTATTCAGGTACCGGTCCTGAAGTTTTGCGTGGTGGGGGGTCGAGATATCGAAATCCGGTATTGGGATTGTTGCGATCAAACGCGAACGCCTCATGATTGTCCAAAAACAGCTTCACATAAGGTGACGGGATCGCAAAACCCAGCCCTTCGGAATACAGCAACTTCATATTGGTCACTCCGATCACTTCGCCGCGAGCGTTGAACAGCGGACCACCGCTGTTGCCCGGATTGATCTCGGCTGTCGTCTGAATGTAGACCTGTCCACGGAAATTCCGGTTTTTCGTCCCGATGATTCCCTGTGAGACTGACCGTTCCAGCCCCAACGGATTTCCGATCGCGAAAACTTCTTCGCCTTCTTGCAAATCTTCTTCAGCGGCGAGGAACGTCGGCTTGAATTTCAGGTCTTTTTGGACGGGAATCTGTAACAGAGCCAGGTCGAAAAACGGATTCAGTGCGACGATCTTCACATCATCAATTCGGCGTCGATTGAACGAACCGTCTTCACCTCTATGAAAGATTGTCGTTGCAATCCGGGTCTCTTTTTCGATCACGTGGCAGTTCGTGACGCAGAATCCGTTTTCGTTGACGATGAATCCTGAACCGAGTCCACCAGGCGTCTGTACCAGCACGACCCCTTCCCCAAACTTTTCAGTCAACTCCTTGATGCTCCGGCGGGGAAGCTGCGCTGTTCGATAGAGTTGATGTTTTT
>JANXOO010001104.1 GCA_025353525.1 Schlesneria sp.
ACGTGCCTCTTCCCCTTCCTTCTCTGTGCCTCGGCGTCTCTGTGGTAAAAAATCTTCGCATTTCTCTGCAGCATATCGCAGAGCGATTCAGTCAGTTTCAGCTAAAATGATTCCGACAGCAGATGATGCGCCGGTCCTAAGCTGGTTCGCAGGAAAGACCGTCGCACCGGTTACTTTTCGTCGTCCGCACACGTCCAGGGGTCGAGTGATGTCGCATACGTATGCAGCTCGTCCGGTTTGAAATAGATCGCGAGTTCGCGTTTGGCAGCATCGGGGCCGTCGCTGCCGTGGACGAGGTTCATTTGTCGACTAAGTCCGAAATCACCGCGAATTGTGCCAAGCGCCGATTCTCGACCGTTTGTTGAGCCGAGCATTGCGCGAACGACGGCGATCGCACCCGGACCTTCGACGGCCAATGCCACGACAGGTCCCGCAGTGATGAATTCCTCCAGCATCGGATAGAACGGTTTGCTGACGTGTTCGGCATAGTGCTGTTTGGAAAGGGCCGGAGTCACCGTCAGCATTTTCATGCCGACAATTTTCAAACCTTTGGCCTCGAATCGCCCCAGGACTTCACCGACCAGTCGACGCGCCAAGGCATCGGGCTTCAGCAACACAAAACTTCGTTCGAGTGGCATTGAGGATTCCTTGAAATCGTGATTTCTTAAGTGAAGTTGGATCCTGGGGTGCGAACGAACGCACGGCATTCGGACTTTAACAGAATGCGACGGGCTCATCGTATTCAGACTTTTGCCATCAATTGATGAAACGTCCGAAACAAATACGAACTGTCGTGCGGTCCAGCCGATGCTTCAGGATGGTATTGGACGCAGAAGGCAGGAAATTTGCGATGCCGGAGTCCTTCGATCGTCTGATCATTCAGATTGATGTGAGTCACTTCCAGACCTTCAGGCAGGGACTCGGCGGCAATCGCGAAACCGTGATTCTGTGACGTGATCTCAACTCGACCGTTGTCCCGGTTCAGGACCGGCTGATTTGCTCCGCGATGCCCGAATTTCAGCTTGTAGATTTCCGCACCGCATGCGAGACCCAGCAACTGATGTCCCAGGCAAATTCCGAATACAGGAACTTTGCCCAGCAATTCGCGGATCGTCGTGATGGCGTAGGTCAGGGGACGAGGGTCTCCTGGTCCATTCGACAAAAATACACCGTCCGGTTTGAGTGCCAGGATGTCGCTCGAAGTCGCGGTACCTGGCACCACTGAAACCCGGCATCCGAGATCTTTGAGGTGCCGCAGGATATTCCACTTCATTCCATAGTCGATGGCGACAACGTGCATTTCTCGCGTGGACGAACCTGAAATCGTTGAACCAGCGGCAGCAACCGGGCGGCTGCATTCGGCCAGCGGAGACAAGCCTTCCGTCCAGGCAAAGGGTTTTTCGGGCATCACTTCGCGGACCAGATCCCGTCCGACCAGATCGGGACTGATCTGCGCTTTTTTGACCAGCGATGCGTCGTCCTGATCGATCGTCGAAAGAATCCCTGTCATCGCGCCGCGGGTCCTGAGACGCCGAACGAGCGCCCGTGTATCAATTCCTTCGATTCCCACGACATTTGCGTCGCGGAGGTAGCTGTCAAGGCTTTGCGTCGACCGGAAGTTACTCGGCTGGCGACACAATTCGCGAACAACGAATCCACGCAATGAAAGTCCTCGGCTTTCGACATCTTCCGGATTGACGCCGTAGTTCCCGATCAAAGGATAGGTCATCGTCACAATTTGACCGCAATAGGACGGGTCCGTGAGGATTTCCTGGTAACCGGTCATGCTGGTGTTGAAGCAGACCTCGCCAAAGACCTCTCCTGAAGCCCCAAATGCCGTTCCCGTGAAGACTGTTCCGTCGGCCAAAGCCAGTTTTGCAGGTGCGAGCGAACTCATTTTTTTCCGAATTCCAAAGGTGTTTTGAACCGCACGATTCTAACGCGACCGCTACGAGAATTGAAGCGAGCCCGGTTTGAAGCATTCCTGATTCTCAAATCTTTCAATGGAAATAACTTAGGTATTCCGAAATATCTTGAGTCGATTATATTTTGTACAAACTTGAGACGACTTCTCATCTCGACGCGGTCGATAGGCCAAATCCGCGGATTTCCTCACAGAAGCTGACCAACACGTGCAGAGTGTTGCGGTTGAGTTTCACGATGGCGGTTTTGTCGCCAGTCGTTGTGCTGGCGCGGGACAACCCCTGGGACGCGCCAATTATCGAGAAAATCAAACGATGCAATGGCCGAGTTGAACCGGGGCATTTCAAATCTTTCCTGAATGTCGTCTTCGGAACAATTCCCGATGTGAGAAACTGATCAGACGACACTCCTCGAACTCTTGCGAATGTCCTGATGAATACCGACGATTGTCAAAAAAAATGTAATGATGAACGCAATTGACGTTTGCCATTTGGCAACCGGGAAAGACTCAGGGGCGCGTCCGGTCAATTGAACCGCATCGCCGATTCTATCGTTGCTCGCACGAAAAAGAATCGACGCTGTGTAATGAACTTCGCTCGGGTATGAATATCGACTGATTCCACCTGTGACGCAAGGCGGTCGTCGAATATCCGGGGGGAAGCGAATTTCAACGTCGCTGTTACGGCAAACGTGACGCTCCCGATGATGAACACCGG
>JANXOO010001263.1 GCA_025353525.1 Schlesneria sp.
CGCGACTTTCTGTCCATTGGCAGACAGTTCGACACCGCTGACGATCTGAGGCACGTTGTCAAACTGAAATCGCGCTTCCGTGGCACAGAGATCCTTGATCGCAGCGACAATCTCGTTTTGGATCGTCTTCGGCAGTTCGAATGCGCTGCGTATTCTTACGGGATCGGTCGATGACTTCACGGCGGCGGTCAGTTGCTCTTTTTCCACCCCGCCGATGGAACGAAGTCGCTTGACGAAGACTTCACCAATTCGTTGCTCCAAGCTCGTATCTGCGAGATCAAAAAGGGTCTTTCTCGCGATTTCAAACACTTCCTTCTGCGTCCGGCGCGTGATTTCCTCACTCAGTTGCTGCTGCTCATTTCGTAAAGCCACCTGCCGTTTGGAGCGAACTAAATCGGCGTCCCTTCTGGCAGCATCGAGCAGCTTTTGCCGTTCGACGCCCGCTGCATCCATCGCCGCCTGCAACAGACCGGCGGATTGTCGATCAAATGCCGCGTTCTTCTGTTGGAAGTCGTCGCGTTCCCGCTGCACTTCCGCTGTCTTGGCCTCGGCCTGTACGAGTTGAGTGGCGATACTTTTCTCTCGCTCGTCGATGGCATTGAGGATCGGTTTGTACAGAAACCGCTTCAACAACCAGACCAGGATGAGGAAGTTGATGATTTGGGCAACGACAGTGAACCAATCGATCGGCATGGCTCACTTTCCGGTCGTCTGGGCGATGACGTGATTCCAGAACGGATTGGCGAAAATCAGGATCATCGAGATCACGAGACAATAGATCGCGATCGATTCGATCATCGCCAAACCCACGAACAATGTACGTGTAATGGTCGAGGCCGCATCGGGTTGTTGCGCCAGCGAACTCAAAGCCGTTGAGATTGCACGCCCTTCGCCGAGCGCGGGAGCGATACTTCCAATCGCGATTGTGACACCGGCGGTAATGATCGAAACGACGGCGATCAAAGTCATACTGTCCATAAGATTCCTCCGTAAGCGGTCATTTTCTAGTCTTCCTGAACGCGCGTGGCTGCCGCGATGTAGACGGTGGCAAGGATGCTGAAGATGTAGGCCTGCACGATGCCCGTCAGCAGCCCCAGTAGATCTATGAGAATCGGAAAGATGAGCGGCGCGATCATCACCAGGATGCCGACAATCATCGTGCCGCTCATGATGTTGCCGAACAGACGGATCGCCAGGGCAAACGTGCGCGAGAATTCGCTGATGATATTGAAGGGCAGCATGATAAACGTGGGCTCCAAGTACGACTTCAGGTATCGACCCAGTCCTTGCTCTTGAATGCCGAAAAACGAGACGGCAAAAAACACAGTGATCGCCAGCGCCGAAGTTGTGGAGAGCGAACCCGAAGGTGGTTCGTAGCCCGGAAAGATGGTGCACAGATTGGAAACGGCAATGAACAGAAACAATGTGCCGATGAAAGCAACGTATCGCTCGGGATGCTTCAGGCCCACTTGACCGATCTGCTGCTGAATCGTGGTGACGATGATTTCAAGGAAGCTCTGCCAACGCGAGATAGACCGCCCAGATTTAATGCTCCGCGTGATCAGCAATGCTCCGACAGACATGACGAGCATCAGGACCCAGGTCGTGACAATCGTCAGATTGAGCTGGACGAAGCCAGAGCGCCAAAAGACCAACTGGTCGGGACTAATGCGCACGAGACACTCCCAGTCCAGGTATAGGTTTCTCGTCAGTGATCGCTCGCCTGACGCGAGCCATGATGACGAACCGTGCAATCACGAATCCGACCATGCAGACGACCAGCTTTAACCAGTGGCCCTGCGAAACGACATAGAATCCTGCCAGAGTTGCCGCCGTGCGGATCAGCAGACTGCCCAGAAACCAGACAGCAGGCCATGCCGAAGTCAGACCCTGCTGCACCGTCCACCAGAGACCGCCGAAGAAAAATACACCGAGTAGTGCGCCGGCCAAAAACACGGGAATCAGAACCAGGTATTCATTCATTTGATTCCTCGTGCATTGACTTGTCTTCCGAATCAACCCAATGCCAGGCATTGAGACAGCCAATGAACAGCCCTGTAAACAGCAACATCAATGTCCACGAGTATCTGCTCGGATGATTCTGATCCGCCCAGACGCCGATCGCGATTCCCACCAGGGCTGGAACCGTCACGGACCAGCCAATCACGCCCGAGACGCCCAAGCCCAACCAGATGCTTCTGGTTCCCTGGTGCTGCGCTTTCAGCTTACGAGCTGCCTGTGCACCAACTTCGCGACTGAAAGTCGATTCCTTGCCCGATTCGTGTGACTTGGAGTGGTCATCCACGTTGAAATTCTCTGAATCGGCGGATGAAACCGGTCTCCATTTTCGCCAACACCGACCGGACGTTCTGTTCTTGAGCGTCCACGCTCAGAAACTGTTCTGTTACCGCCGCATGCAGTTTGTCGAGGTCCGTCCCGCCGATCGCATTACGGACCGAGATCAAAACATCCAGACCTGCCTTAACGAGAACCCCGCGATCGATCGCCAGAAAAACCACTCCATCGCCGTCGGTTTCATAAGTCAGAATCCCCGGAAGCAGCGCGACAGCGCAGTCCAGGCGATTGGGCAGCAGCCCAACGAATCCCTGCATCGTCTGTGCCACGATCCGCTTGATTCCCGACTTTTCGGCAAATACTTCGTAGGGCAGCAGAATTTTAAGATTCATGCGCGTGTTGCCGCCTGTCCGGCGAACGACTTTAGATTCCCGGCTGGCGGGGGATCCTGTTCAACCTTGGTATTGGGTTTTGCGGCGGCGGAATCGGCAACGGTGATCTTTATCTTTTCGACGGCATCGTTGATCGATCCAATCATGTAGAAAGCATTTTCAGGATAGTCCTTGAACTCGTCGTTCAAAATCCTTTGACAGCCGTCGATGGCGTCACTCAGCTTGACGTCCTTTCCCTTCAGGCCACTGAATTTTTCTGTCGCGAAGAACGGCTGTGTCATAAATCGTTCCAATCTTCGCGCCCGTCCGACCACATTTCGATCATCTGGTGACAGTTGTTCCATCCCCAACATGGCGATGATGTCCTTGAGCTCTTCAT
Source organism: Schlesneria sp. (assembly GCA_025353525.1). GTDB lineage: Bacteria > Planctomycetota > Planctomycetia > Planctomycetales > Planctomycetaceae > Schlesneria. The sequence continues at coordinate 3,067 of JANXOO010001263.1, forward strand.
AATGAGACAGCGTTTTCCGGATTTCCTGAGCCAGCAGATAATGTTGTTCACCGATGATCGTCGGAGTGGCCATCTTGGAATTGGATTGCAGCAGATCGATGGCCGGGTAAAGTCCCTCGCTCGACCGCTTTCGCGACAGCACGATCGATGCGGAAAGGTGCGAGAACGCATGCACGGCGGCCGGATCGGTTAAATCGTCTGCCGGTACATAAACCGCCTGGATCGATGTAATCGCTCCCGTATCGGTATTGGCAATGCGCTCCTCCAGTCCCGAGAGTTCGGTGCCCATGGTCGGCTGATAGCCCAGGCGCGACGGCATCTGCCCCATCAATCCGGAAACCTCCATTCCCGCCTGAATAAAGCGAAAGATGTTGTCAATCAGCAGCAAGACGTCGCGATGTTCGTCATCCCGGAAGTACTCGGCCATGGTCAATGCCGCGAGCCCCACCCGATATCGGGCGCCCGGCGGCTCGTTCATCTGTCCGAACATCATGACCATGTGTGGTAAAACACCCGCTTCCTTCATGTCATGGTAAAGTTCTTCCCCTTCACGACAGCGTTCGCCAATCCCGCAAAACAGACTCACGCCGTGTTGATTCCCAACCATGTTGTGAATCATTTCGGTCAACAGCACGGTCTTGCCGACCCCTGCACCACCGAACAGTCCCGCTTTTCCACCACGTTCGAGCGGCACCAGCACGTCGATGGCCTTAATCCCCGTTTCAAAGATTTCGGACTTCGTCGATCGACGAGCCAGTTCTGGCGGGTCGCGATGAATCGTGCGCCATTCCACATCCGTCGGCGCGGGCTGATGGTCGATCGGATTTCCAAAAACATCGAACATGCGCGACAGAATGTTTTTGCCGACCGGCACCTGCAATGGACCACCCGTGTCTTGAACCGCCATACCTCGCGCCAGCCCTTGCGTGGGATTCAATGCGATTCCACGAACGTGATGCGAATCCACATGCATCAGCACTTCAATAGCAACGTGCGCTTCAGTCCCCGCCCGCAAGAGCGAATAGATCGGCGGCAATGCCTGTTCAAACCACACATCGACCACGCTGCCCCGCACAGACGTGACCACCCCGCCGGTGGTTCGCTCGACTACAGGGGATGTCGTCGCCTCTTGGGTCATTCACTGCTCCGGGAACATTAACGGCGAATTGAGTGATATGGTCGATGATCACTCGAGCAGAATTCATGCCGTGAACCGCAATAACCTGGAAGTAACAGAGACATAAGCCAGGGAATCGCAAGACTCCTGAAGCCGACAGAGCGGATTTGAAGATCATCGGAAAACACGAGAACGCCGTTTGGAAGAGTCCGAGTGCTAGCGCATCCAGCTCGCCTGAACGAAAGAAAAAAGGCCCCGTCGCTGATCTTTGACGCAGCAGACCGACCTCGAATCGTTCAGTACGCGCACAATAACAAGATGGCGAGCTAACTGCGAGCAACGTTTCGGATTTCGGGCCCTGTCAATTCTCACTGCAGGATCGAATCAAAACAATCGGGGCAGATACCGTGCGTGAATCGGGCGTCGAGCCGGGCGGCGAGATAGGTTTCGACTCGCTGCCAATAGTTCTGATCGTCTCGGATCTTCTTGCAATAGCTGCAAATCGGCACCAGCCCTTGAAGCTGTTTGATCTGGGCCAGTGCCAGTTCCAGTTGTTTGACCAGGTCGGTTAAGGTCGATTGCAGATCCAGAATACGGCAACCGACTTGCAGGCGTGCAAACAGCTCGGCACGATCGAAAGGCTTCGTCACATAATCGTCGGCTCCGCCGTCCAGATCCTACTGGGATCACTGGGACTGGCCGATCCATACCGCTACGGAGAGAGAACGATGGACAGGAGTTGAGGAACCAGCTTGAACAGTTTTGTCGGTGGAAGGAAGAACGATGCGAACCATGCGAGATGAATTGTGCCGATTCATCAGCATGAACGAACAGGAAAATTGGGTTGGGGCCTACGATGCCCTTGAGCAGATCGAGCATTTTGGCGACGACCTGATTCCCGGCTTGATCGAATGCCTTGAAGACGGCCACCCGGATGTCCGACATCAGGCCGTGAAATTGCTCTCCGCTGCACGACCTCGATCTGAAGTGGCTGTCCCCGCCCTGACAGAACGCATGGCCGATGAAGACTGGCTCATCGTGACTTCGACCATGTTTCATCTGGGAGATTTTGGGTCGCTGGCAGTAGCGGGAATTCCAATGATTGAACCGTGGCTTGAATCGCCGAACGAATACGTTCGGCTTCTGGCGGCGACGACCATCGTCAAACTCGATCCGAATCGGACTGAATTGTTGCCGAGGATCCAAGACGCCACGAACAGCGACCATCCAGTGGTTCGGTCATTCGCACGGGAATTCTTCGGCGAAGACGAAGATACGAACAAGTGAACCTTTTGGCGGATCGAGGTGTCACCTTCGCACATCCCGCTGTGGCCCGAATGCCATTGGCGAGTTCATTCCTCAATGATTTGGAGGTGCCCCATGCTGACAAACGACTCTCAAGAACAGGCGTTCTTTCGAGACAATGAGCAAACGGCGTAGGGGATTCCCGTCTGAAACTAACGTCAAACGGGGAGTGAGAATTGTCCACGGCGACAAGCTGCTCGAAGAGAAGTTAGGCCGGAACGACCTCTGCCCCTGTGGGTCAGGCAAGCGATTCAAGAAATGCTGCTTGACAACGGGCTGCTTTTGACGGAGCCAACCGGCACGACTTTTTTTAGAGATTGAATGAGGACGCCCCATCCGGCTCTGAAGTTGGATGGGGCGATTATTTTGAGATTGCAATTATGGAAGCTGTGATATTCGTGGGTGTACAAGGTTCTGGAAAATCTTCCTTCTTCAAGGAACGATTCTTCCATTCCCATGTCCGCATCAGCCTTGACCTACTGAAGACCCGAAATCGTGAATGGCAGCTACTTCAGTTCTGCTTACAAACGGAGGAAAAACAAAGGGGACATTCTACTTTACAATGCAATAACGATTGATTACGCTGCATAGATGCCACGAACATCCAGCGCATCACAGGGCAACTATGTCTATCACGTACTCAATCGGGGCAACGGTAGAGCGGATGTGTTTCATAAAGCTGGCGACTATTTGGCGTTCGTCAATCTG
>JANXOO010001321.1 GCA_025353525.1 Schlesneria sp.
TTCTACTTAAACGTTTAAGTAGAATGTCCCCTTTTTTCCATCCGAACACGCGCCCGTCGCGTCGAGGGGTTTGAAAAAGTTCGTCGAGCTGTAACTCTCATTCCCTAAATGAAAAGCCCTTTCACGTTCTCGCCGAAGGGCTCATCTCGAACAAAGTCGGGACGACTGGATTTGAACATCGGAATGATGTCGATGATGTTGACCGAATGCTCGTCGGCATTGGAGCGAGTTCGTCGGAACTGGATCGACCGGTCACGAATTATCGGGAGTTCCATTGCGAGCATCTTTTTGAGATGCCAAATCGCCCCTCCTCTACGGGGCGGATTCCGGTTCCGAAGGTGTCGCGGGTTGTTGTTCGCTTACCGCTTTGACCAGTTGATAGAGCGGTTTATTGCCGAACTTTTGTGTGCACTTGGGACACTTGGCTTTCGCGATCGTTTTTCCGTTGGCCCCGCCAAGCTTGGCGCTGGCTCGTGCGGCTTCGCTCACCACAATGCTGCATGCGGCACATCGCCACCCCGAAACTTCCAGCTTGAATCCGGGATCTTTTTCGTAGTATGCGGTTTTGGTGAGTTCCTGGACTTTCGCTTCGCTCAAATGACACTTCGACGTTTTGTATTCGTCTGTCATCGGGATATCAGTGTTGGCTCCCATCCCCTCGATTCCGCAAACTGTCTGCAATGCTTCGGCGAATGATCGGAACTCGGACAGGCAGAATGACAAGTATTGAGGATGAGTCGCGTCGGGGGTCTTTGGAATCCGCACGGCGATCCGGTTGGTTCCGAATACAGGAATATCGCCAAACAGCGATTCCACACCGACAGGTGCCGGTTGTGCCACCATAAACTGACCGAGTGCTTCCTTCGTGAAAATCTTCTTCCCGGCTGCAACAAGCAGCTCAAACGATCCCTGCTTCGCAAAATGCTCGACCAAAGCCAAACGCAATGATGGCAGCTTTTTTGCATTCGCTCCGAATTTGCCGGCGATCAGCGTTACGATAATCGCGTCTTCTTCCGAAAAACCGATATCAATCGGCTGACATTCGTTGAACAGACAGTCGGCTTTGATTCGGAGTTTTTGTGGATCGACCGTATGCAGCCGAATGTCGTTCAACCACGTTTTGTAACGACTGACGGCAACAGGTTCGGCGGTTGCCGCCCCTTCACCTTCACCTTTTTTGGGTGTCGCCTTTCGCGGGACGACGAATTCGGATTGGCATCGGGGACATTTTCCTGACTTCCCGCGATGTCGCTCTTTTACGCGGATACGGCACCCCTGAGGGCAGAAAATAACAAACGTATCTTTTGATCGTAACGATTTGCGGACACGCTGAATGTCCAGTTCTTCATCAGCCGCGATCTTGAGGAGCTCTTCGTCAGGTACCGATGATGCGGCCGCCGCTTCCATGGCCGCAGTTTCCGAAGCGGTTTGTTTCGTGGCATCCATCCTGCCGCGAACGGGTGGTTCGTCCGATTCACCGCGAACCGGCGGTTCTTCTGATGACGCCTGCAGCGGGATCGCTTCCGGATCTACCGATGCAATTTGCTGGCCGACATCTTCGGACAATTGAAGGTTGCTATCCAGGTCAAACGGCACATCGCCGAGCGGCGCACCGAATTCGACATCGCCGAGCGGCGCACCAAATTCGACATCGTCGAGCGAACTTTCGTCGTCGCCACTGCCGAATTGCGCATCGCCGGACAAATCGAAGCCGTCGTCATCAGATGCGTCTTCAACGGCATACGGACGCGCCGTGTAAGCCGATTCGGGTGTCGCTGCGCGGCGTTGATACGAATCATCTTCGGTGACCGTCGACGATTCAATCACGGGCAAATCAATATGCTCGATTTCGATTCGACTGGTTTCTTGCATTTTCCGATACGCGGCTTCAATTTCGGGACGAAGAAACGCACTGCAACTCCAGCATCGGACCAGTCCGGTCCGACAGGTCTCGCCACACGAGGGGCAAGCCTCCATGTCCTCTTCGACGGCGATGTCTGTCGGCAGCTTTTTCAGTCCCGAAAGCTTCGTCTTTTTTTGAGCGTTCGGATCGTGTTCGAGTGCGTGACCGCATCCGTGACACTGTTCAGTATCCTCCAGGAGCGACGTTCCGCAGCGCGGACACGAGACGATCTGCATTTTCATAACATTAACCGAATCTTCAAAAAACCTGCGACTCACCGCCATGATATGCAAAACAGGTGGCAGTGTGACGAACCGGCAGCTCTTCAGCAGTATTCACGTCTGAATCGACTGCTGTCGCAGACTACGCGGAATTGTGAATTTCCGTTGAATTCTTTTCATATGTCGACCTGCAGGAAAGGAAATACCGGTCGCTGAAGACGTTGGAAGGGCACCAGGAAATCCCGGAACCAGTCCCCGTTTTTCAGACGGTCAATTTTCCACTGCCGGGCGGCTGACTGCACTCGCAATCTCTCATTCGGCAACTTCAGGAATTCAACGACATTCGAGCGTAGATCGCCTGCCAGAAAATGTACCGTTTTGCCGGTCCAAAATCACGCGAATTTTCGGGCTTTC
>JANXOO010001445.1 GCA_025353525.1 Schlesneria sp.
TCCCTGACTGTCGATCAGAGTATCCTTGTCGTTCGCGCCGGGAACGGTTCGAGCGGCGATTGTGTAAGTGTCGTTCCCGTCACCGCCGTTCAGCACATTGATTCCGAGCCCACCTTGAAGGCTGTCGTTTCCGAGTCCACCAATCAGTGCGTCGTTGCCGGTCCCGCCAATCAGAACGTCATCGCCGTCGCCACCGTCGAGCGTATTCGTTCCCGAAGTCACGACCAATTTATCGTTGCCGCCGAGACCCATGAGCGTATTGTCACCGGTGCCGCCGTCGAGCAAATCGTTACCCGCACCACCGGTCAAGGTATCGTTCCCCGCTCCACCCAGGATCGTCGTACTGATGGCGTTTGCAATCACAACATCATTACCCGCACCAAGCGTCACCGTTTGGAACGTATCCTTGGCAAGGTCGAGCTGATACCCCGTGGTCGCATTCCCGAGTTGAGCCGTACCGGTCCCAAGTTGCAGACTGAACGTGAGGCCGTTGGTAAAAGTAGCGAACGAAAGGGAATTGGTTCCGCTGCCATCGACCAGCGCATCCTTGTCGTTCGCCCCCGCCACGGTACGAGCGGCCAACGTGTACGAATCATTCCCCGCGGCACCGTTGAGCACGTTCACACCCAGGCCACCCTGAAGACTGTCATTCCCCGACCCGCCAATCAACACATCGTTGCCATTGCCACCGATGAGCGTCGTCGGAGTCGTCACCGAGGCATTCACGCTGATCGAGTCATTGCCATCTCCACCATTGACGGTGAGCGCCGTGCCAGTTTTCAGACTGTTGATCGTGATCGTGTCGTTTCCAGCATTCCCGTTGACGTTGATCGCGGTCACCAAAGCCGGATCGTAGGTGAAACCCACGCCGTCAATCACAACCGCCAGAGCGGTCCCCTCGGTGATCGAGATGACATCGTTCCCCGCCGCCCCGTTCACCGTCAGCGTCGTTCCCACCAATGTCGGCGGAACGACAGTGATTTTGCTCTTGAGCGTCACGTTGAATGGATTTTGATACGGATCGTTCGTAACCAAACTGAGTGCGGTTGCAAACGTCCCAATCGCCGACGTGTCTGAGGAAACGACGAAGCTCGCCGAATCCCCCGGTGCGACGCTCAGGCTGCTCAGCGGCGAAGAAATCACGAAACCGCCGCCAGTCAATGTTGGTTGCTGAAGCGTCAGTACCGCGTTGCCCGTATTGGTGACGGTAAACGTCTTCGAAGCGATCGCGCTCCCCGCTTTTACGGTGCCGAAGCTTACCTTGGAGAGATTGTCGAACAGATCGGTTCCATCGACATCGACGGAAGCGGTCGGAGAGGTTGCGGTCGTTACACCGGCGTCGAGTGTGAAATTGATCGTGCCCGGCGTCCACGCGATGGCATCGGTCTTGCCCTGTGCGTTCGCGTCGCTATCCAGATAGTCGGTCGCCGCCGGAACATTTTGGAGCGTGAAAACTTTGCCCGTTGGTGGCGTGACCTCCACGTACAGAAGATCGGAGGCATGCTTGGAAACGTCAATCAAATAGTTGCCCACCGAGTCGGTTTTGACGGCCGGAACATCATTCAGAGGCAAATCGTCGGGAGTTCCCACGATTCCGTCCGGGCCAGCCGCCCGCAATTTCACCGACACGCCAGCGATCCCCGGCTCGCCGGAAATGTCTTGAATTCCATTGCCGTTAACGTCGTTCCAGACGCGCCCGCCGAGCGTGTTTGGAGCGACGAGCGTCCCGTAAACCGCAGTCGGCCGATTGGCATCGGTGGCATGATCGAGCACTTTCGCCTTTGCGTCATTGAGATTCGTGCTGCCCCAATAATTATTGGTAAGATTGAACGACGATGTGCCCGGACCATCCAGAACAATTTGATTCACTCCAATAAAGTTATTCAGTCGAACCTGTACGGCCGACCCGCCATAGAAATGCATATTCTT
>JANXOO010001470.1 GCA_025353525.1 Schlesneria sp.
CGGCCGGTTGTCGATGACCGCGCGATTGAGGGTCTAAAGTTCTCCGAGTGCCTTCCGATTACTCTTGCCCATGAAATGCTGGAGGCCCGGCTTCGAGATTCAATTGCTATCAAAGAGACGTTTGCGCTGAAGTTGAGACACGTGGCCTCGCAATAAACAGAATCGCGATTTGGGCGTTGCCCTGCGGGCCGGGCTGCTTGGGGCTCCGCTCCGGCTCGGATTGGGAAGTCGAACTGTTTCGCACCGGATGAAGCTTGGACCGCTTCAAATGATGCACACGTTGATTGCGAATTCTTGTACGACAATAATTAACGATTTCGTCCATAACCTCAACGGCCCCGACAAAGTTCAATCGCTGTCCCGTTGTCCTGGATCAGTTTCTGGTGCTTCGCAAGATGGGTCCCAGCTCGCCTGTGTGTTCCACCCGCCACCAGTCACCAGTCACCCGCCACCCGGCCTTCACACCTTGCCGATTGACTCCGAATCGGTCATATTGGCGATGTTTGATGCATGTTTCTGTTTTGGATGGCGTGGCATGAACCAACGACAACTTGATCTCGTTTCGCTCGATAGCCTGGCGCGACGGCGAATGTTGCAGTTGGCCGGTGGTTCCGTTGGACTCAATCTGGCGGGATTGTGGAATGCGCGGACGGGGCAGGCGGAGTCGGATCTTCTCAATGGTCAACAGAAGTCAGCGACGCCAATCAGGTCTTGTATTATCGTGTTCTATTACGGTGGTCCAAGCCATCTGGATACATATGATCTGAAGCCGAAGGCTCCCTCGGATGTTCGCGGCGAATTTCTGTCGATTGCGACTTCTGCTCCTGGCATTTTTATCAGCGAACATCTTCCGAAAATGTCGCGAGTGATGCACAAAGTGGCTTTGATCAGAAGCATGCATCACAACAATCGGCTGCACGATTCAGCGTCAACAGAAGTTCTGACGGGCCGACCTTCGCCAAACGGTGACCGCGAAGAATTCGCTCCGATCAATCAGTTCTATCCCTGTTTTGGTGCGAGCCTCAATTACTTGCGACAGAATGAGCGGATCGAGATCCCTCATGCGGCACTTCCTTTCGTGTTTCACAATGTCGTCGATACGCCGTGCCAGGGAGGCGGGTTTCTGGGGACCCGATTTGACCCGCTGCAAATTGCGGTCGACATCGAATCGAAGACCTACCGCGCCGGAGCCCTGACACTTCCTTCCGGACAGACACCTTCAATATTGACCGACCGTCGGCGGTTACTCGAATCGCTCGAACAGTCCGGAACAGCGGCAACAGCCACCGCAGCGGGCGACCAATGGCGGATGTTTTGCGACAAGGCATTTCAGTTGCTCGGCTCTGAAACGCTGCGCCAAGCCCTGGATCTTTCGCAGGAATCACCTGCAATGCGCGAACGGTACGGATTCGGCCCGGTTCCTTCAAGTATTGGTGAAGGAGGAGGTGGCGGTAACGGATCCGAAATGGGTTACGGCCGACAGATGCGCGGCCAAAACCTGCTTCTGGCACGACGTATGGTGGAAGCGGGGGTTCCGTTTGTGAACGTTTACGACTTCCGCCAGCAGGGGCAGAATTGGGACGCTCACTTCAAGAATTTCAATCAGCACAAAACGCATCTGCTGCCGCTGGCTGATCAAAGCCTTAGCACTTTGATCGAAGATCTGGATGACCGCGGGTTACTCGATTCGACGCTGGTTGTTGCGATGGGCGAATTTGGTCGCACTCCGAAAATCAATGCCGATGGTGGTCGCGATCACTGGCCCGACTGCTACACCGTATTGCTGGCGGGTGGTGGCGTTCGCGGCGGAACCGTTTACGGTGCCAGCGATCAGTTGGGAGCATTCCCTGCCAGCGACCCGGTGACTCCGTCGGATCTTGCCGCGACCATTTTCTGGAGGTTTGGTATCAACCCCGCAAGCGAAGTTCACGATCTGACCGGGCGCCCGCACAGGATTGCCGATGGCCAGCCGGTCCGTCAGATATTCGCATAGGCGAGCGGCAGGAAATTAAATACCGGTCGCTGAAAAATGGGGACAGGCACCAGGACGACCCGGAGCCAGACCCCGTTTTTCAGCCCGCCCGTTTCAGCGTTTGCGCCTCGAACAGTCTGTTGTAATGCGGACATGTTTTCAGGACCGAGTCGTGAGTGCCAAACGACAATACGCGGCCCGCTTCCATGACCAGGACATGCGAGATGCAATTCAGCAAACTGGGAGTGATCGCGTGCGTTACGATGAATGTCGTTCGTCCACGAGCAAATTCCAGCAGCGTTTGATGGATGCACTGTTCGCTTTGCGTGTCGATGGCTGACGTCGCTTCGTCCAGAATCAGAATGGCCGGATCGCGAACAATGGCCCGTGCCAGAGCGACTCGTTGGCGCTGGCCGCCGGACAGTCGATGCCCCTTGTCGCCGATCTGGGTCGCCATTCCGTCAGGCAATTGAGTGACGAAATCGGTCACGAAAGCCCGATGTGCCGCGGCATTCACCTCGTCGTCAGTTGCATCCGCTTTTCCATATCGCACGTTCTCGGCAATGGACCTGTCGAACAGCAGTGTTTCTTGCGTGACGACGCCGATCTGGCTTCGTACATGACTTGGGTCGACGGTACATAAATCGATTCCGTCGATCCTGACATGTCCCGAATGCGGATCAAAAAAACGGGGCAACAGATTGACCAAAGTCGACTTGCCGCAACCGTTGTCGCCGACGACGGCGACTGTTGCTCCGAACGGGATTATGACAGAGACCTCATCGAGTGCTTTCCGTCCAGGTTCATCCGTGTCCGCTTGTGCATAGTGGAATGTCACCCGATCAAACGAGATCGACTCGTGGTGGCGGGGCAATGAGACTGCTGTTTGCGGAGGATGGACCAGCGACGCTCGGTCCATCCAGTCGAAGACACGCGTGCACGCGGTGGCCGACTTCTTCAGCTTCGAATAAACCCCGGACAGTTTTCGCCCCGGATCGAGTACTCCCAACATACATGTGTACAATAATGCGAGGTCTGAGACCGTCATTTGTTCGGCGGCGAGTTGTATTCCCCAGACGCCCGTTTTTTGTCGCAGTACGAGGTAGGCGCCTGGCAGCGAAGCCACGAACACAGCACACATTGACAGGAATTCGACAGACGGGCTGACCATCGCATCGATTCTGAGAATCCGCATTGCCTTTTCGTAGTAGACCCGGTGTTCGTTAGCCAGGCGCCGGCGATGAAATCGCTCGTTCCGGTACGCCTGGACCACTCGAAATGACGTCAGAGTTTCGTCGAGGACACGGAAGAGTCGCGACATGCTTTCCATCTGTCGACTGGCCGCCTTTTTTAATCGCTTGCCGAGTCCTCCGAACAACATCGCCAGAATCGGCGCACAAATGAACGCAAGCAGTGTCAACCGCCAATTCGCATAGAAGGCAAAGCCGATGCAAAGAGCCGCCTTGATCGGTTCGACGATGATCTTTCCGCCAAGAAGCACCATTCCGTGTGAGACTTGCGACAGGTCAAACGTAAATCGCGACATCAATTGCGGAGTTGTTTCGAGTGCCAGCGTCTGGTGGTCCAGCTTCAGAGTACTGCGGAACAATTGTTCTCGCAGTGACTGCATGACTCGTTGAACAACGCTTCCGACGAACATTTCCTGAAAATATGAACAGGCTTCTTTAAACAGCGTTAAAACGAGTAGCGCTGCGAGCAGAAACGCGAGGAAGTTGAATCGGTCATTCGGCAAACAGGGCACGAGCCACGTTTGGGCCCAACGGTATCTGGATTCGTTCCATTGAGCGGTCTTCAATTCCGATAGCGTCGACCGCCGGTCACTTCGCAGGCGGCTGCGTTCGCTGTCGTCATGTTCGGCGAGCCACTTCGGGTCTGCCAACCGTGTATCGTCTGAAGCAAGGTTATCTGATTCAGTCTGCGCGGACTTTCGAGCGCGTTCGAGTTCCGCATGAATGTGCTGATCGAACGTCTTTCCTTCCATCAGCAACTGGATCGATGGATAAATCAACGACAACTGCGCGACCGCGAACAATGCCGCACCGACCGAAAGGGCAACGACTGCCGCAAGTGCAAAACGCTGGCGGACGACGAAGGGGATTAATCGAGCAAGACTATCCAAAGTAACTTACCTGTCCGTGTTTTCGTACTTTCGCGTTATATTGCGGAGGCTTGGAAAAATCGGCTGCGACTCTCTGCGGTTTGCCCGCGGCGGATTCAAGATTTATCGGGATTTCGCT
>JANXOO010001483.1 GCA_025353525.1 Schlesneria sp.
GGGTAGCCTCGGGCAGGCGTACTCGCCAGCCCGAGGACTCGATACCAACGAACGTCGTCAGCCGCGAATGCGGCGACAGACTGAAGACGAAATGATTCGATCGGGTGAATGCCGAGTGGCCGCGAAGAAAAATGATCGACATGGATTAAAGGGACGTTCATGGGCAGCTTCACGAAGCTCACGTACCACATCGTTTTCGGCACAAAATATCGTCGCCGCACGATTTGCCGAGATTTTCAGAAGCGGCTTTTCGATTATCTCGGCGGAGCCGTTCGTGGCATGGATGGGGTACTCATCGAAGTTGGCGGTGTGGAAGATCACCTCCATCTGCTGGCTAATCTCCCTCCGACCAAAGCGTTGTCCGAAGTGGTGCGCGATATCAAAGCGGGCTCGTCAAAATGGTTGAACACGTTGCCCGAGTGCCAGGCAAGTTTCGAATGGCAAAAGGGGTACGCGGCGTTTACCGTCAGTTATTCGCAGGTCGTTGTCGTTCAACAATACGTAGCAGGCCAGGAAGAACATCATCGGCGGAAAACGTTCAAGGAAGAATACATCGAGCTCCTGCAACGGCACGAAATCACGTTTGAAGCACAATATCTCTTCGAGGCCGAGCACCACGGTTGAATCCTGTCGCCGCATTCGCGGCTGTGGTCGTTTTTGGGGTCGCTGGAACTGCGGGCTGGCGAGTACGTCTGCCCGCAGCTACCCACTGACATCGCATTCGCGACTAAGACATGTTCCGGGACAAAAGACATGTTCGATGTTCGAAGACATGTTCGAAGACATGCTCGAAGACACGTTCGAGGACACGTTCGAGGACACGACATTCCCGCACGCGGGAATGTTTAGGGGCAATAGCGAAAGCGGGCCTCTTTGCCGCGAATGCGGCAAAAGTGGGTAGCCTCGGGCAGGCGTACTCGCCAGCCCGAGGACTCGATACCAACGAACATCGTCAGCCGCGAATGCGGCGACAGACTGAAGACGAAATGATTCGATCGGGTGAAACTTCAAACAACGAAGGCCTATTCTGCCCCGGCGATCACTTTCAGGTCGGCCCGGGTTGTTTCGTAGGTCGTGTCAAACGCCAGCGCCACCGGATCGGGTTCGACTCCCCATTGTTCGCAGGCCGCGCGGTAGAGATCCGGCCACCAGTTGCGATGTTCGGTCAGTCCGCCTTCGAGATACGATCGCCATTGGCTGACGACCATTGACCAGCAGCGATCGCCATATGACATCGCTTCGTTGAGGTCGCCGAATTCCTTGACGTACCATTCGCGGCCTATTTGGGCATGAAGCACTTCGTCGGCCCAGTCGAAATCCTGAAACAGCCCTGACAGTGGAATTCCCGATGCGAGTCCCGTTTCCCACTCATATTTTTTCCCTGTCCGAGGCATCAGTCCCTGTTCGATAAAGAACAGTACCGCGTGTCTTTCCCACGGTTTGAGCTGCGTATTCAAGTTTCTGGACCACGTGAAATTAACCGGAATTCGGGACCAATCGATACCCGGATGCATAAACCCGACTTCGCCCAGCATTGCATGTCGTGCTTCGTCCCAAAGCTGCCGTGACATGTCGCTGTAATACTTCCATGGCTTGCCGGGCGTCTGATGCAGGATACTCGCCATCATCTCAGGGACATCGATCTCCCGTAAGAGTTTAGTTCACCCCCCGGTGATCGGTGTCAATTCCGGTGGCGCCCCGCTCGGTCAAGCGATGCGGTCTGGGCGTTTGTCCGGCGAACTGTCGCCACGTTGCGATCGTTTTCTCACAGCGAGTGGGCCTGTCTCGGACTTCCTTTTGCCTCATTTTCCGGATTGCGATGATTCAAAAAGAGGTCTG
>JANXOO010001531.1 GCA_025353525.1 Schlesneria sp.
CGGTAGCAGTTTGAACGCCGCGTCCCTGAACTTCGGCCACGAAGATGCGGTACAACGAGTCGGCCAATTCGGGACGAGCCGCCTTGATGAATCGTTCGTTGTCGGAAGTCGCTGGCAAGATGTTGATCGTCAGTCAGTTCACATTACTGGGCGATTGTCGCAAAGGACGACGCCCGAGTTTCATCAAGGCGGCTCGTCCCGAATTGGCCGACTCGTTGTACCGCATCTTCGTGGCCGAAGTTCAGGGACGCGGCGTTCAAACTGCTACCGGACGCTTCCAGACTCATATGGATGTCGAACTGGTCAACGACGGTCCCGTGACGCTTCTCGTCGACAGCCGCAAGGAGTTCTGAAAGCGACTGCGGAAGGGTTGCGACAGAAGGGGCTGCGGATGACTGTTGGACGTGACAGGGATCACCCGCTTTCGATTGTCACGAATGCCGTTGTATTCCCGAATATGGGCGAAAGCACGTCTGGGCTGATCCGGAGCGAGTTTGGCAGACTCTGCAAATCAGGCCATTTTTTAGCAATTAAAGAAACATAACAGACATTATCGGACGTTGCTGTGAGGCTTTGAAAACGGCATTGATGACGGATTCCGTGATTCGCAGCCCGGTAGACCCGTTTGTTCCAGGCTCATGATGAAGCACTCGAACAACACCAGTCAGAGTCACGATCTTCCGGTCAGGACCAGCGCATCATTTACTGTCGGAACCGTTGTGATTGAAACTGACTGAATCGCTGAGAGGTGTCTGCGAAACCAGCCAGGTGTGTCTGCGACATCAGCAACTTGCGATAACTGATTTTGCGTCGAAAAGTACGGTGTCCCGTTGTTTCTCTCGGTCCCATCTTCTTTGCGTCTCTCCGCGCCCTCAACGGTTAAAAAATCTGTTCAGCAAGAACTAACCGCAGAGAGCGCAGAGAAAATCCGAAAGGAACCGGGGAAATTATCACAGTGGTCCTCAATGAACTTTGCCGGGACTGCGTTCATGTTCCTGGAAACGTCAAAGTGACGATTCTCATTCCGCAAGGATCGCTTCCGGTGACAGGCGGTGAAAAAAAAGCAAGTCGCCTTACGTTGCTGCTGTCGATGTCGCTGTGACCAATTCGTCGAATTCGCCGATGCGGCGGAACTTTTGGTACCGGCGTTCCAGCAATGATTCAGTCGACATCGTTTCCAGCGATTTGAGATTACGGACAATCGTTGACTTCAGCGTTGTCGCCATCATTCGGTGAGCGCGTTGGGCGGCACCAAGCGGCTCCGGGATCACTTCGTCGACGACACCGAACCGAAGCAAGTCGCGGCTGGTGAATTTGAGCGCATGGGCGGCCTTGCTGGCGAACTGAACGCTCTTCCACATGATTCCCGCGCACCCTTCCGGACTGATCACCGAATAGTAGGCGAACTGAAGGACGCCTACATAGTCGCCGATCCCCAGGCCGAGTGCCCCGCCCGACCCCCCTTCTCCGATGACGATACAAATGATCGGCACTGGCAGCTGCGACATCTCGCGCAGATTGACAGCGATCGCGTACGCCTGACCGCGTTCCTCAGCCCCGATGCCTGGATAAGCACCGGGAGTATCGATCAGGCAGACGATCGGCACTTTGAATTTGGCGGCCAATTCCATTTTTTGAAGCGCTTTGCGGTAGCCTTCGGGATGAGCACATCCGTAAAGGCATTCGTTTCGCTCTTTCAGGTTCCGGCCTTTGTGTTGCCCGATCAAAAGGACTTTGCAATCGTCGATTCGGGCAAACCCGACATTGATCGAACGGTCGTCGCCAAACGCACGATCGCCGTGCAGTTCAATGAATTCGTCGCAGACCAGTTCGATGTAGTCGCGGGCTTGAGGGCGATCCTGGTGGCGAGCCACCTGAACCGTTTCCCACGGATTCAGGTTATCAAAGACTTCCCGCTTCAGCTTGGCAATCTCGACGCGCATATTGCGAATCGCTTCCAGAGTTGCCGGGGTCGGTCCTGGCTGGCCTTCCATTATTGACAACTGATCCTCGAGTTCGACGATCTGTCGCTCAAAAGGCAGTACGTATTGAGGCTTCATTAATCGGGCTCGTTAACACGCGAATTCAATGCACCGCGAAACAGTACGCTTCGGCGGCAAACTTTACCTGGATTGAATCGGACGACAAATCGCCCTTCAACCGCTTCTGTTTTCCTGAACGTTTCCGCCAGAATTCCGGGAAGGAATACTCCTCCGCTGAAATTCTTTCGAAATCGATTTCGCCACCCGTTTCGAAACGGCCGACCCAATCCGGAAAACGGTTTTCTATAGCAGATCAGAGGACGTCCGGCAAATCGGTCATGAAGTCAAGATCGGTGGAAGGAGATGCCGGTGGTGCCGGTTTCGGTGCCGGGCGAGACTGAGCCGGAGCCGATGGTTTTGCCGGGGCGACGGGCGGTTGACGTTGTACCTGTGCCGGTGCGGTAACCTGTGGAACCTGTCCCTTTGGCGGGATTTGTGCCGCCGTTTGTTGCGGCCGCTGCGGACTGGCAACGGGAACCGGCTGGCTTGGCGGTGCGACC
>JANXOO010000616.1 GCA_025353525.1 Schlesneria sp.
CCAGAGCGAATCCGTTAAACCCGATTCAGTGGTCGCATCAACAAACGTGCCGTCACCCCGATTTTGCCAGTACCTCAAGCCTCCATACCCTGTCATCAAAATGTCGGTGAATCCATCCGAATCGGCGTCAGCAGCGATGACTCCATGAGTAAACGCCCCTTCAGACGAAATGCCCGCAGCGGCGGAAATCTCGACGAATTTCCATCCTCCGAGATTTCGATACAAGCTCGTTGGCGCCCCTCTAATTCTCGAATCGGGTTCGAAGACACCTCCTTTTGCGAAACAGAGATCGTCTCGCGCATCAAGATCGAAGTCGAGGACCGCCACCCCGCCGCCGAGCGATTCGAGAATCGAGGAAAAACCGGCGTCCTGACCGTTTCTGTAAACCGAATCGACACCGCTGTTGGGCGTTTTGTCAGAGAATCGGATTTGCGATTTTGGAGAAGTTGACTGCGAATGGGCGGACTGGGCGGCAGATTTGGGTGAAGTGTCACGATTGGGCCCCGATGTCAACGCCAGCGCATTTTTTGACGGGGGATCAGCACGTTCGCAACCCGTGAGCAACATGGCAGGCCATGAGACGAGAAACCAGATGAAACAGTGTTTCTGCTGGGCCCTCATTTATCGACCTTTTGAAATAGCAAGCGACATAAAATCAGGAAGTTCACGAAGCGTTAACAAATTCCGGGCCAATTTCAACGAAATTCTCAAGAATTCAAGTTGGAGGTTGACGTTATCCGCAAGAACGTTATTTTGATACCTATCGAAAAGCTAATCTCAAAGTTTCCGAAGGGCCGATCGGCCGCTCACGCGAATGATACGGATTTTCGTTTGCCGATTGAAATCGGAATTTGAATGCAGCTTCGAGTTTGTGGCAAGCGGGCGCCTGTCGGTTCTTTGTGTTTTCACGATTACGTACCACGTCCAGTTTTTTGAGGGGTCTACTTCATGATTCGAAACGCAAAATTGACTCGGTCGGCGTTCACGCTGATTGAACTATTGGTGGTCATCGCGATCATTGCCGTGCTGATTGCCCTGCTGTTGCCCGCAGTCCAGCAAGCTCGCGAAGCTGCACGACGAACGCAATGCAAGAACAACCTGAAACAGCTTGGCCTTGCCATGCACAATTACCACGATGTGTACAACCAGTTCCCGCTGACAGTATTCGGTACGACCCAGCCGTGGGCAGCGTATAGCAAGGGATCGTATCTGATCCGGTTGCTCCCTTACATCGATCAGGCCCCGTTTTTCAATGCTTTGGACTTCAATATTCAGGGTGTGGGAACACCTTTGATGTTCGATTCTGTCCCGAATTTCGAAGCCCAGAAAGATTCCAACAATCAGTACTATCGTACCAAAACGATTCCTGGATTCATTTGCCCGACTGATTCCGGCCCGACGATTAACGGCACGTTTAACTCAGCGAAGTCGAACTATGCCATCAGCATGGGTAATCAAACGATGAACGGGATCAGTACTGTCTGGGGAACCTGCTCGTTGTACCCCGGTAACAGTTTCCCGAACGAAACTCTTGCTGACAAAGGCAATTCGGCTGATGGCGACCAGATTTCGGGGATCATTTCACGAGGAAATTACGGGTCGCGAATTGGCGAAATTCTCGACGGTACATCAAACACGATTGCTGTAGGGGAAATTCGACCAAATTGTGCCGATTACACCTACTTCGGGTGGTTCCATTTCGATTCACTCTGGGTCGCGACCACAGCACCGATCAACTATCCGATTCTTTGTCAGAACCAGGATGCAGGGTGGGACTCTGCAACGCCACCTGCTGGCAAGACCGCATGCAACCAGTACCAGAATGTTCAAACCAGCCAAGGATTCAAGTCGATGCACGTCGGTGGCGCGCACTTTACCATGTGTGACGGATCCGTTCGTTTTATCAGCGAAAACCTGGACTACATGACCTATCAACGACTTGGTGATCGTCGGGATGGCCAGGTGGTTGGTGAGTTCTAGAAACATGGGCGTTTTCAAGCGGGTTTCAGCGTTTTTTCCTGGAAAAACCATTTCGAAATATGCCTGCGTTTGAATCGACCTTCCGATTCGCTTCTGGTAACCTTTCCCGGTTGGTCTGGCGGATCGCACTGTCAAATGTATCGAAGGCCGGTCACGTCAGCGTGACCGGTCTTTTTTTGGCATACTTCAAATAATGAAGGAATGAATTCGTGAAGAAGATTTTCGCGTGTTTCCTTGTAACTGCCATGGTTGTCGGGTGCGGTGGAGAATCGGTCAAGCCGCCTCCCAAAACGTATCCTGTTACGGGAATTGTCACATACAATGGCGAACCGCTGAAGGGTGCAACCGTTTCGTTCTGGGCTCCGAACTCCCCTCGAGCGGGGGCGGGTGTCACCGATGAAAAGGGAGAATTCCAACTACAGACCTCCGAAGGCGAAAACACTGTCACCGTCACGAAAATTGTCGGATCGGTGAGCGCATTATCAAAAGATGCGGCCAAAGATCCCGCTAAAATGGCGGAATCAACGGCCGTTTCGCCACCAGTCAAAAAGAAGGCTTCGAAAAAAGATCCGGCACCACCAAAACCGCCAGTGCCAGAGAAGTATTCGACCGTCAAAGATTCGCAATTGAAGCAGCCGGTCACAGCGAAAGGACCGAACAGAGCCGAGCTCAAATTGACCGATTGACGGGTTTTCAGGCGATCAGATTTTTCACGCGACTTTGAGGCTTACGTCGAATCGCGCGGAAAGGTGTTCTTTGAGGAATCGTTCGCCGCGGGCGTCGTAAAAATACAACTGGTTGCGCTCCGACGCCCATACGGCTCCCAGTCGAACACTTCTGGGGCCGCGCAACAGGAACTGCAGGCCACACAGGCTGCCACGTCTCGTCAGCGAAGTCACTTCCAGTGCAAACTGGTCTGCGACGAGGTTTTCGTGCTTGCATAGTCGTTCGTGGACGTAGTGTTGCAGCGCATCCACAGACTGAACGCCTGTCATGGCATCGGACATTAAACAGCCCCAAATCCCGGTAAGTTCGCTCTATGGTGTGTGTCGGCAGGAACCAATGATCGGCATGTTTCACGATGGCACTTGCCCACACCTGATTGCCTCATTGGGATTGATAAAACCAGCGCGACCGGCGAAGTTTGCCAATTTTGAAGCCGAATAATGTTGTCTTGAAAGTTGGAGTTCAGCCCCTCGGCTGTCTTGAATTCGTGCGGGAATTCATCGTTCAGACTATCCTGTCAGATCCCGATTTGCCCCGTTCGCACAAGCCAAACTCCGGTGTGAAGTACGTCCGCACGAAACATCAATCGTGCAAGGTCTGATCTTAGGGATAATTCGAAAACAGCCTGAAGGCCTAACTCCAACCTGGGAAACCCCGTGATCCGAATTCTGGCAGTTGATTTGCATCGTCATGGGACCTGCCCATAGCATACGGAAATGATTGCCGAGTTTTCTTTGTTACTGACGATGGGGATGAGCCTGATGTGGTGCCTGATGCCTCGCGCACTGGTCACCTCGGGCTTTTTTCGGATCCAGATGCTGATCGCGATGGGTCTGAGTATGCTCGCCATACTCTCGATGGGCCAGTTGGCTGACGCGTCGGGCGAGCGACTGTCTGCCCGACTGCTATTGGCCGCACGAATTGCAGCAGGTCTTGGACTGACCTGTGCCTATATCGGTTCGATCTTTTGGCTCCTCGATCGACGGAAGGCCGGAACGATTGCGATGTCGGGCGTTGCCATCGGAACCGTTGTCAGCCTGATTTGCTCGCGAGGTGGGCTTGCCTGGCTGGTCTCATCCGGGGGGGGGTTCCACTTTATCTCGAATATCGCCACTGCAAGTGTCCTGGGCGGTGCCGTCACCGGGATGCTACTGGGGCACTGGTATCTGACCGCACCAACAATGTCGATCGAACCGTTGAGGTTCCTGAGTCTGCTGTTTGCGTTCGCAATCGTCTTCCGACTGGTTGTTTCGGCCATCGGCTGGACGATGGCAGGTCAAAGCCTGCATGATGGAGTCCACTGGACCTGGTTCGCATTGCGTTGGCTGGCCGGAATACTTGGTCCGCTCGCTATCTCGATCATGGCTCTGAGAATTCTGAGATACCGCAATACACAAGCGGCAACCGGCGTACTGTTTGCCGGAGTCATCCTGACTTTTATCGGCGAAATGTCTGCGTCACTACTCTATTCGGAACTCCGGATTCCGCTGTAATCCGATGCTCGAAGGGAACCGATTTTCCGATGTTGATTTCGTTTGACTGTCCCCGATGTTTGAAGCCCGCACACGACGAAGTGACTTTGACGAGCCACAACGTCAATTGCGGCGCTTGCCAATGGACGCGCTCGATTGGCGAGAGCGAACGCAAAGGGGAGTCTCCGGTCTGTTGCCTCGTATGCGGTTGCGGTGACCTTTGGCGTCAGAAGGACTTCAATCAGCGACTTGGCGTAGCAATCGTCGGACTGGGAATCGTCCTCAGTACAATCGCTGTGGCCTATATGATGCCGGCCGTTGCGATGTTGGTGTTGATGATTTTCGGGTTGGCAGACTGGATCCTGTACGCGATTTTGCCCGATCGCCTGGTCTGTTACCGCTGCCATACCCGGTATCGCAAAATCCCGACATTGGCGGAGGTGCAGGGATTCGACCTGGAAGTCAACGAGCGTTATCGTCAGGAATCGATTCGGCTGAAAAACGCGGTGACGCCGTAGTTCGCCGAAAACGCCGGGTGAAAGTGCCCTGATCGAAGTGATCGTTAAAAACTCTCGCGCCAAGGCAGCGGGATACTTGCCGACACTTGCG
>JANXOO010000009.1 GCA_025353525.1 Schlesneria sp.
CAATGCCGCGAACGAGCAGTCTCCATCGCGTGAAGGTTGCCAACATCGAAACGAATCGAATTCCGAGCGCGATGCCAAAGTAACTCCACAAAATCTGTCGATTGCGAAGTTGCGCCAAATTGTCACGACTGAACCATAGCAAACTGGCCAAAAGTCCGATGGCAAGCAGCCACTTGAGCGAATTCACGATGATCGAGCGAGATCGATTCGATGTGGACGTTGTCACTGGATATGCTCGTTTTTTATAAGAGAGATGAATCGGGGCAGGAAATTGCAGGCATTTTTCAGGTTCGTCGCAAAGCGTTTGTCATTGGTCGGAAGTTCGTTTCCAGGTGTCGTGCGGCAACAGCGTCAAAATCACGTCCTTCTGAATGGACACGTTTCAGGAAGTCGTACTCTGCACAGACACACGATGCCTTCGAAAGAGGCCGGGAACAATCGCTTGCTGATTTGTCTGATTAATTCCGGGTGCCAAACAGTCCGAGGATTTGCGGGATCAATCGCTCAAAGGCTTTGGCTCGGTGACTGATATGACGTTTGACGGCAGGGGCCAGCTGGCCGAACGTTTGATGGAATTCCTGAACAAGGAACAACGGGTCGTAACCAAAACCATGATCGCCTCGATAGTCGTTCAGGATGATTCCTCCGCAGCGTCCTTCCGCAGATAGCTGAACTTGCCCGGTCGGGTCGGAAAGGACTGCATGGCAAACGTAGTGAGCGGTACGCTTCTCAAACGGGACCGCTGCGAGTTCTTTCAGAAGTTTTGCGTTGTTGCTGTCGTCCGCACCATGCTCGCCAGCGTACCGTGCAGAATAGATTCCGGGGGCGCCTCTCAAAGCATCGACGCACAACCCGCTATCCTCGGCAATCACCCAGCGGTTCAGTTGCAAAGCAACCTCGGTCGCTTTCTTGGCGGCGTTCCCGGCAAACGAATCCCTGTCTTCCACGACATCGGGAACGGCAGGAAAGTCACTGACGCCGATCAGATCGATTCCGCAGGGCGCGAACAGCTCAGCAATTTCGCCGATCTTCTTGCGATTACGACTTCCAAGAACGATTTGAGGGATTTGATTCATTTCGGCAAAACTATAAGAAACCGGGGCAGGCGGATGCGTACGCGATTTTTTCGCACGGCGAATTTCCAGAGAAGGTATTTGAACGGCGAAAAACGTGGAAGGCATGAAAAACCCGGCTTTGTCGACATCTCTGTTTCAGGGATCGTTTTTGGTTGTTTAAAAGTCTGTAAGTCAAAATATGGAAACGAGTTATGTGTTGTTGGTGGTAGCGGCTCGCCGAAAGTGTGTGTTAATCAAAGACACGAATTACATATTCGATCGTCAGTGATCGCCCGTCGAAACTGACGCGGTGCGTTCGCCTTGGTGTTGGAAGTTTGGTGACGTATCATTCAGCGCGACACAGTTATTCCCTTTCCTGTGCGTCAGTTCGGGATCCGTGCATTGAAATTCGATGTGCGGTGTCGTTTATCGGGAATATGACTTGTTGGGCAGGGTTGAGGTGCGCACGATGGACGATCAGGCGTTGCTGGCACGATATGTTGCCGATCGAGATGCGAACGCGTTCGAAGAACTGACTCGCCGTTATGCGGGGTTGGTGAAAAGAGTTTGCATTCGTGTCCTCGGAAATGCACACGATGCCGAAGAAGTTTCTCAAGAATGCTTTTTTGAACTCGCCCGGCATGCGGGAGACGTTCATACATCGCTCGGTGGTTGGCTCCACCGGACGGCGACATCGCGGTCGTTGAACGCTTTGCGAAGCAAGGCTCGCCGAAAAGTGCGTGAACGGGAAGTCTCCCTCGACGCCGAAAAGGAAGTTCCTGCATTCGATATGGGGCAGGCCGATTTGCGACGTTTGATCGATCGTGCGTTGAC
This sequence comes from Schlesneria sp., assembly GCA_025353525.1. GTDB lineage: Bacteria > Planctomycetota > Planctomycetia > Planctomycetales > Planctomycetaceae > Schlesneria. The sequence continues at coordinate 1,890 of JANXOO010000009.1, forward strand.
GGAGTTGCCCGACGAATTGCATTTGCCGATGATGCTCCACTTTTTCGGCGGTCGCTCGCAACGCGATGTCGCGATTCAACTAGGATTAAACCAGTCGACGATCAGTCGGCGAATGCAGGATGCGTTGCAATTTCTTCGGGAGCGATTGACCAAGGCCGGTTATGCCGCGACTGCCCCGGCAGTCATGGTCTTGATGCAGGACCGTGCCGCCGCAGCGGCGGAATACGGATTGCCGCTCGTCGATGCGTCAAATACGGCCGGACACATTGTCATCAGTACAACACTGGCGAGTGCGTTCAAGGGGGCTTTCGCAGTCCTTCTGCCGGTCCTGGGTTACCTGTTGTTTGGAGGTTGGATTTCACTGCTGGTTGCTCTCGGAATCACGGTCACTGTGGCGAGAAAACGGCCGATCTGGTTTTCGGAGTTGATGTCGACTCCCGGCTCAGACGACATCTATCGTCGGCCAACATTCATGTTGCGACAATGGGATTGGGTGAGCCCTCCAAACGACTGGCGCCTCGAAGTGCGAGGCTCGTTTGCATGGTCGGTCTTATTCCTTGTGTTGGCCATCGTCTTTGCGACAGGGACGCCTCAGGTTCCCTGGGGGACGGTGATGTCGGGATTGGCGATCGCCATCGGGTACCTCGCTCACGCAATACGTCTGATTCGTCGTGTGAATCTCGTCAGCCCGAGTTTGCCAGCCGCTGGTGTGCCGGAGTATCCCTGCAAGCAGATTCCGGATCGATCGATTGAAAACCGGAACGCCGGTATGTCCGCCAGCGATCCTTCGACGACCTGGTTCGATGTGACGCAACGGATTTTGACCGGATTCATGGGGACGTGGATTGCGGCGTCTTCTGTCGTTCGACCGAGAACCGAAATCGTTTGGCCCGCGGTGTTGTTGAGCGGATCGGTCGGAGCCTGGATGTTTTTCGCAGGAGTACGGCTGGTTCGCCGGATGGCGAACCGCAGCCAGAGTGGAAATCACTTCGGTCGCAGCGCGACAGCAATTGAAGGCCGGTTCGATGGAATCCGGACATTTCTGGCAGCAGGGACAACAGTTGTCGTTTGTCTGTCGGGTTGGATCCTGTGGAACCCGTCTTCAGCGCGGGGAGACGCACTGTCACTCGCAGCCGTTCAAACGTCGATCCTCGGGTGGATGCTGTATCGCGTTGCCGCTCAAACTCGTACAAGCCTGTCGCACCCGATGCGTCGGATCGTGTTTGCCGTTCTGACGGGATGCTTCGTGCTCAATTCGGGTGTTTGCTTCGCAAACTGGATGAGGTAGTCCCGTAGGTTATGCTTCAGCATATCTCCTGAACAGAATCGAGATCATGTGATCAGTCTGCTCAGGACAAGCCGTTTCGAGGCAACCGAACCGTGGAATTCACGGCGGCTGCGATGAAGCCGTCAGCTCTTTTGGCTGAAGTGAAGTCAGCGCACGGTGAACCGCATCCTGGTCGATGGCGTGCCTGAATCTATTCCTGGAGGGTTTCGTTTCCCTTTCAAGTTTAGAGATTTGCGAAATGTCATAAGGCCGAAGGCAAATTTCGAAGTGCAGGCTGCGTTGAAGAGATATGCTGAAGCATAACCTACGACTACGACTACGACTGCGATTGCGATTGCGATTGCGATTGCGATTGGCCATGCAATGCTCGCGGGTCATCTGGCGTTTTGAATTCTGTAGACGCTTGTGTCAGTTCTGATAAACAGCGATTCATCGGCGGCGGCAATAGTTGCTTGCGTGCGACCGGGAAGCTCGTTGACGGCCAGTTCCTTGTATTCTGTTTTCGTCGGTTCAATAACGTAAGTCTTGCCCTCTTCGTCAAGGAGATAAATGCGGTTGTCGGCGTGCAGCAACGACGCGGTAAAATTTCCGCCGATTCGTTTTTGCCAATGCTGGTCTCCCGTTTTGGCGTCAAGACACGTGGCAATGCCGTTGTCCGCGACAACGTAAAGTTCGTGTCCGACCAACAGCGGTGACGGATTCAGAGGGGCACCTCGTTCCATCTTCCATGCCATGTGCGACTCGGTGACATCCCCCGCACCATCGGGTCTGACGGCATACAGCCACGGGTGGTCATACCCCGAGCACAGAAAGACGAGTTCCTGTCCGAAAACCGGTCGAGGTACATTGGAATACCCTTTGGGATAGCGGAATCTCCAAAGTTCCTGGCCTGTTTCCGGAGCGTAGCCCATGGCCCATTCGCCGCCGGTGCTGATCAGTTGTGGCTGGCCATTCACTTCGGCCAAAATCGGCGTCGAATACGCCATGGCTCCGTCGCGCGTTGTCTTCCAGACTTCCGCACCGGTTCGTTTGTTCAATGCCGTCACGAACTGCACGTCGGTACCGTCGCACGCAATGATCAGAAGTTCGCCGAAGACGACCGGGCTGCCACCGGGGCCGTGTCGGTGATTGTATTTCATTTCCGCCTTCCAGACTTCTTTCGCCTCGCGGTCGAAACACGCGGTTCCCAGTTTTCCAAAATGGACGAACAGCCTGTCGCCGTCGATCAGGACTGACGGTGATGCATAACTGTTCTTTCCGTGGATCGGTCCCGGATTTTCGTGGTGAAAGGCTTCGATATTGTGACGAATGGATCCGGAATCGCGATCGAGGCAAATCAGGTGCAGAGACTTGCCTTCGTCGAGCGCCGTAGTGATCCAGACTTCTGAACCGCTGATCGATGGCGAGGACCAGCCGAGTCCTTCAATATCGGTTTTCCAGCGAACGTTTTCCGTAACGCTCCATGTCAATGGCAGGCGTTGTTCGACTGAATGCCCGTCACCCTGTGGGCCCCGAAACTGGGGCGAGTCACCCGCAAAAAGGTGCGTGACATCAGTCACCCACGCAGTCAGCAAAACGAGATTCAGCAACGACATTCGACGCACGGCCGGATTCCTTTGGCAGGATACGAAAAGGCAGCTCGTTAGCGTACGAAGAAACGGTGCAAGAGAAAAGCGAGGCAAAGCGAGAATTTTACTCGAACCGGAACGGTTCGCCGGTGACTTCGTAACCCGGTCGAGCTCCGACGTTCAGAAGCAAACCGAGTCCGACTGCGGTCAGCAGCAGACTTGATCCGCCGTAGCTCATGAGCGGCAGGGTAATGCCGATGACCGGCAGCAATCCGACGGTCATCCCTGTATTGATGATCGTTTGAGTCGCCCAGAGCGTGACGAGTCCGGTCGCGATCAGGCGACCGAACGGTTCGCGCGTTCTCGCAGCGATTTGCAACCCGAGCGCAAAAAAGATCACGTACAGTAGCAGCGTGGCACCCGCACCAAAGAATCCCCACCGTTCGCCCACCAGGCAAAAGACGAAGTCGGTATGTGCTGCAAACAGTCTCAAGGCATCGGGATCGTCGCTGGCCGGACCGGAAAACTCGCTGCCCCATAGTCCACCCGATGAGATGACGACTTTCGATTGGTGTTGGTGCCAGCGATTATCATCGGGACTCGGACCGTGGTCGACTTGCGCAAACAGGGCTGTAATTCGCGATTTTTGTTCGGCACTCATTTTGATCCAGAAGAGTGGCGAGACGACGATACCCAGCAGTCCGACACAGACGAGATGCCGCCACCGGGCACCGGCGGCAAACAGCATCGCAAACAGGACCGGAACGAACAGAATGGCGGACCCCAGGTCCGGTTCCAGCAGAATCAGTGCCAGCGGAACCAGTGTCAGTGCAAAGGGCGCGATCAGTCCGCTCAGCCTTGTGAAATTGTCGCGGTACATCAGGTACTGGGCCAGAACGAGAATATACGTCAGTTTGATCACTTCGGTCGGCTGGATATTGAACGAGCCGAATTGAATCCAGCTTCGGGCTCCATTCCGCTTTTCCGCGAACAGTACGACGATCAGCAGCGGTAACGACGCCAGAAACAGCCAGTGGCTGTTCGACTTCCACGTGCGGTACGGAATCGCCAGTGCGATCGCCAGTGCGGGAAGGGAGAACAGTACCCACCGGATTTGCGTGCCGAACAGGTCCGGGCCGCTGTTGAGCTGATCGGCGCGGGCGATCCCTGTCAAACCGATCGCCAGCAGTGCGACGGCACAGGCGACGACCAGCCACGGAATTCGCCGGAGTAATTCGACAATCGGCACAAAACCTCCCACAGAAATCGAAGGTTCGTACCAGGAGATTCGCGTTTTGTCGATATCAATCTGTGTTTCGCGTTTGGATTTGGCAATCGATCTGTGCGAGGATACGATTCCGGCAGGTCCAGGCTATCAGGATCATTCGCCAGTTGAAAACCGCCTTGCGGCCGTTCTCGCGGAATATGGAATCGGGATTTGATTACCGGGTTCGGGGAGGTTTCGGATTGAGCTGGATTCGCATCGCACCCGTGACGTCGGAAGCGATCGTCGTTTGCGTGGTGATCTTCGCCGCCTGCTCGTTCGAGGCAATGTCGACCGGCCAGCGGTTCGGGGACGTGCAGCGGGAGTGGGGGGCGATCCATTCGCTTCATCAATTCGTGGATCAGGACGGTGTCCACCGGATCAAAGAGCCCGAAATGCGTGGTCCCTTCGATATCTGGAACGGTGAACTTTGGCGAATTCCTGTCACCGCGTTGCACCACGCAGATTTTTTCCACCTGTTTCTGAACAGCAGTCTGGCGTGGTATCTTGGTGTGCGACTCGAGAAACGCTGGGGCAGTTTCGCGACGTTACTGTTTCTGGTTCCCGCCGTTTGTATTTCCGTCATGGCCGAGCTTTGTTGCGGAAATGCCGTTGTCGGGATCTCGGGGGCGATCTGCGCGATGCTCGGTGCGATTGCCGTACAACGTCAATTCGATGAACGACTGGCAAAAACAGTTCCGGTTGTGGTCGTCCGGTGCGGTATGGCCGCAATAGCGCTGTGTTGGCTGGCGACGTTGACTGACATTCTCGCCGTGGCGAATATCGCCCATATCACCGGGTTTGTGTATGGCGGAATCATCGCATTCGTTTTTAACGGGCCGCTTGGTCATGTCACTCTGTTACGCATCAGCATCGTTCTGGTCCACGGGTGGCTCATTCCGGCACTGATTCCTGTCATGCATCCGAACTGGATCGGACGTTATCACTGGTACCGTGCAGCGACCACACGAAGCTCTCAACAGGCCGAAAAAAGTCTGGAACGAGCGACGGGTTGCGACCCGGCACTGGCGGGTGCCTGGGTCCGCTGGTCCGAGTCCGCCGAGCGACGCGGCGATCTGCCTGAAGCGTGGGAGCGGCTGATTCGCGGAATCGGGATGAATCCGACGAAC
>JANXOO010000010.1 GCA_025353525.1 Schlesneria sp.
GACGATCCGTTCGTGCAACGCGTGTTGATCGATGACCGTGACCCCTTCGGGTGTTTCAACGATCAGATAGCAATCATGGACCTGCATGGCGCGATAGGCGCTAGCATGCCGAACTTCTGCCATCGTGATCCGGGCAGGCGGAGCGACCCCGGCAGAAGGCGCGGCTGACAACGACTCGGCACCCGGTTGAGTCAACGCGGTTTCGCGTTCGGCATCGGTTGATGTTTCCGCCATTAAACGCATTAAAACGTCACCGGCGTCGGAACCGGGATTCTGCCACGGTTCCGTGACACCTGCTGGCAAGCCGACTATTGCAGTTCCGGTTCCAACCAACGGGAATTCGGTCGTTGCCAAAGCACTGTTGCCACCAGTGGCATAGCTTCCACCAGCACTGACGCCATCGTGGATGCCAGAATCGGCGTAGGAACCAAATGGCTCGTATGATTTAATCGACCGAGGGGGAGACAGCAGGCTGGTTCCACCGCCACCGTTCCAGCCAGGACCGTTGATCGCGTTGACCGATCCGAAGCCGACCCCCTCGGGTAGCATTCGCTGCTGTCCCTGTCCGCCCGGCGGGGGTGCAAATCCGGTCAGAGTGCCGTTACCGGGTACGAACCCGCTCGATGGGATCCGTAGCTGGCTCTTCAAATCCAGGCTCAGGAATTTCGATCGGATCATCGACAGGAGTTGCCGGAACAGTTGTTGGCTGTCCTGAAACCGGACTTCGACTTTGGTCGGATGGACATTGACATCGACCCGATCGGGTGGAAGTTCGATGAACAGGAAGGCGACGGGTTGTCGTCCGACCATCAACAGGCCTCGATAGGCTTCCGTCAGCGCATGTTGCAGTGAGCGATCGGTGATCCAGCGACCGTTCAGAAACAGATACTGTTGCTTGCGAGTTGCTTTGGAAAGATCGGGGTGCCCCACATAGCCCCAGATCCTGACCCCCGCCTGATCCGATTCGACGGCAATCAGTTCGTTGGCAATTTCGTTGCCGAAAAAAAGCTGCAAGCGGTCGAGTGGCCGATCAGACGCGGGAAGTTCGACGACCAGTTTGTCATTGTGCCGCAGCACCATGTGCAGCCGCGGATTAGCAATGGCCACCTTGGTGAACTGTTCGGAAATATGGCCGAACTCCGTCGACATGGTCTTCAGAAACTTGCGGCGAACCGGGGTGTTCTCGAACAGATTTCGAATTTCGATCTGCGTCCCGTGCGGGCATCCGCAGGGACGCGGTTCGACGACTTCGCCCAGATTGACGCTCAGTTCATATCCATTCGGCTGATCTTCCTGACGCGAACGAATGCGCAACCGACTGACTTCGGCGACTGATGCGAGTGCTTCGCCGCGAAAGCCCATCGTCTGAACGCCGAACAGATCGTCCGCGTCGCAGATTTTACTGGTGGCATGCGACGACACCGCCAGCAACAGATCGTCCGGATGAATCCCTTCGCCGTCGTCGACGATCCGGATCAGTTCGCTTCCGCCAGCAAGAATGTCGACATCGATTCGCGTCGCGAGGGCGTCAACGCTGTTCTCGAGCAATTCCTTGACGACACTGGCTGGCCGCTCGATCACTTCCCCGGCGGCAATCTTGTTGATGACGCTGGTTGAGAGTTGTCGAATGCGCGACATTGAAACCGATCCATCGATTCGGGAGTAATTACTGTCCGATTTTGGACTTCAGTTCTGCGATCTTTTCACTGATTTCTGTTTTCAGTTCGGCGAATTTCTCTGGTGCCGCATCTTTGATCGCGATCGCTTTTTCCTTGATCGTTTCCATCAGAGCCTTTGCTTCAGTCATGGCTTCTCCGGAAAGATCCTTGATTTTCTGCTCGAACCCATCGAGATGGCCGTCGGTCATCTTTGCAAATTCTTCTTTGGCCTTGGCGATCGCTTCTTCCGCACCGTGTTCTACAGCAACCACGGCCTTCTTGGCGGATTCTTCCGCCTTCTTGACGCCATCTGGTGCGTTGTCGCAGCCGAGGGCACAAAGTGCGATCACACCGAGCATGCTGACAATCGCTGACGAGTTCAAATACTTCATGACTTCCGTTTTCCTGTGTATTTCAAGTCTTTGCATCAAACCAGGGAGGCAGACCGGATTCGCTCCGTGATCGGCGCCACCCTTGCGGAATTTCCGCTGACCCGATGCAAACTACGAAGTAATTCACTCGATTGCAAGCAACGTAACTCAATTGCCCGTAACGCAAATTAGCGGCGAAAGGAAGAATGACGGAAGGCAGTTGCTACGGCTCGCTCAGGCGATTACCGAGCGAATCAACCGTGGCAGGTCGCAGGCGGAGCCGAATCCGAGTTAGCGTCGGATTGAGATGCTTTCCATGCCTGGAACGCGTCGTGATCTCCGATGACAATTTCGAAGCCGAGGTCTGCAACCATTTTGAAGTCGTCGTCGGCAGGTTGTCCCTTCGTCGTCAGATAGTCGCTGACGAACATTGAATTCGCCGCATAGAGGCTCATCGCCTGCATGGACCTCAGGTTGACTTCGCGCCCGCCAGAGACTCGC
>JANXOO010000139.1 GCA_025353525.1 Schlesneria sp.
TCAGGTTCACCGTGACCGGACCCGTATAGGCCGAGTAATCCAGCGTATTCGCGCCCGCTCCACCGTAAACCGTTCCGAACCCGGTCGCGCCGTTGTACATCAGGAAATTGTCGGCCCCGGTACCACCCGTCAGATTTACAATATTATTGAAACTCACGCCATTCAGAGAACCAGACGTATTGCCGTTAAGAGTCCAGGTGTTGGTTTGGTTCAGCCCGAGCAAAGTGTTCGCCCCCGTGCCCCCGTCGATCATTGCAGTGGTGCCTGGGTTAAGCGTGAAGGTGTCATTTCCGCCTTGGCCGTTGACAAACCAGCTTCCGATATTCGACCCAAAAATCGGAAGCTTGTTCAGAATGACATCGCTCGGATCGACGATGAACGCATCATTCCCTCCTGAGCCGTTGACGGAGATGGAGTCGGTACCGCCGTTACCGGAAACCGTCAATGACTGTGTGGGTCTAAAGGTTCCGAAAGAAGTGTTGTTGACCGATGCCGACAAACGTCCGGCAGTGTCAGTTGCCGTGACGACAAACTGGTCATTGCCGGATGTGCCGTAGATATCTACCTGGGATTCCGTACCTGCCCCACCGAGTTGGCCACCAATATTGACCGTCACCAGGCTGGTCAAAGCGCCGTTGACGTTCAGCGTCCCCGCGTTGACATTGGTCGTGGTGATGGTGTCGTTGTTCGTCAGGGTAAGAATCCCTGTTCCCGCTTTAACGAGTCCCTGAGAGTTACCGGACAAGAAAATTCCATTAGGGAAGCTGGACGTATACGCCGCGGGAATATTCGCATTATCCGGAATGAAGTAGTCGCCTCCCGACGTGCTTGTGGCGAGAGGGTCGCCTGGGCCGGAGTCTACGCGGAAACCGAAGCCATAGTTGACTGTCCATCCGTTACCTGCGACAGCCCCGGCACCACCACCACCGTTTCCGAACCTGAGTTCGAAGGTATGCCAACCTTGTGGCAACGTGATGGGACCGCTGGAAACAGGCTGATTCCAAACATTATCATTGATGTACTGTGTTCCATCAATCGTCAGCAACGTACCGTCGTCGATACTCTTCGCGAACGACAGAGTTCCCGTTCCGTTGTTATTTGAATTCGGGAAATAGACTTTGCCCGAGTAGATCCAGGTTTCATTGCTGGCCCAGATGTGCGAACTGGTCGAGACGATCGCGTGATCGCTGCCGCTGGCTTCGCCCATCAGCGTACTGGTCTGGATATCCGTTCCGTAAGCCGAATTCGGTGCATCGGTCGTATTGAACGCTCCGTCGACTTGACCTTCCAGCAGTCCGGCAAGACTCGGCGATTGCGAGACAATACCAGTGATCGTGGTATTCCCTGATCCGGCGACGGTCAGGTTTCCACCCTGACTAAAGGTCGACAGAATTACCGGACCACTCAGAGTTAACGTACCCGCATCGGACGAGATCGTAGAATCGCCCGCCAGTGTGATTGAACCCGCAAACAGGTTTGTACCGCTGATGTTGCGGATGGCTCCGACACCGAGCGATCCCGTTCCCTGGATCGTTACCGGTTCAGCAGTTCTGTACTGGACATTCGACCCGAAGGCCAATGTCGCATTGGCAGCGACAGTCGTCCCCGAATCTGCCGTTCCCAAAGCATTATTGGATGCTGCGACAATCGTGCCCTGATTGATCGTTGTGGCGCCGGTGTACGTGCTGTATCCGGACAGAGTCAGTACTCCCGTTCCAACCTTTTTCAAAGTACCAGATCCGATGATCGAGCCGGCGAATGTCGAATCGCCGTTGCTAACTCCGATTGTCAACTGGTTCCCCGCCGTCACGTTGACAGTTCCGCCACCGGTCAGTGATGCGAGTTGAAAATCGATATTTGTGCCGAGCATCGAGTTCGAGAGTCGTTGCAATGTGCCGCCCGGGGCCTGCACATCGGCAAACACTCCGTAGCCCCCTCCGCCCTGATAAAATGCGATCACAATGGAGTGGAGTCCGGGTGATAACGTCACGGAACCGCTGCGAACGGTTGTCCCCTGATAGAAGTTGTTGTTGACGACGACGTTGCCGTCGATAAAGATCATACTGCCGTCATCGCTTCCCGTATCGAATGTATATGAACCGGCCACTGGAGCAGTAAATCCGCCCGTCCATACCCCAATGAACTGGTTCGGATTATTCAGAACAGCAGTTGGGAAACCGGCACCGTCTGCCCCGTAGTCAAAGTTGGCG
>JANXOO010000144.1 GCA_025353525.1 Schlesneria sp.
GGCACCGGCCTCTTCCTCAACGACAAATGCCTCGCCCTCCTCGGCGGCAGCGTGCCCGGCCTCACCGGCGCTACATTCACCAGCTTCACCGACCCCGTCGTCGGCGTAAAGATAAGGGACATTGGCGGGAATCGAACCGGCGGTCGTACCCAGAACCCCGGCAACGCTCATCAAATGCAAATAGACATCGAACTCGGGAAGTTTCTGGTCGACCGACTTCGGTTGCGCCACGAGTTCATCGATCCCCGGACAGTTCTTTAGCAACTTTAAAAGCGGTGGCTGACATGCCACGATCACATGTCCACCCGCCGCTCGAACGATCGGTGCATATCTGATGAATTGCAACGTATCTCCCAGTCCCTGTTCGGCGTACAACAGGATTCTGCGACCGGCCAGTGGTGAACCATCCCAGCGGGGGCGGTCGTAAACCCGCATCGAGTTTTCTGCGATCCGCCATTCGTATTCCGGCCATCCCCGCTCGAAGTCTCCTGCTTGCAGCCATGCAATTCCCAGATTCTGGCGAGTGCGTGAACAGTTCGGTTTCAGTTGCAACGCCTGGTGGTAACTGGCAACCGCTTCCTGCAGGTTCCCGCGTTCTCGAAGCGCATTACCAAGGTTCGTATGTGCTTCCGGGAAATCGGGCTGAAACTGCAACGACTGCCGATGACATGCCACCGCTTCATCGAGTTGACCCAGAGTTTTCAATGCGTTGCCCAGATTACTGAATGCTCCTGCATAGTCAGGTTTCAATCGCAGCGCATTCTGGTAACACGCAACCGCCGCTTCCGGTTGACCTTGCTCTTCGAGTGCATAGCCCAGATTGTTGTGCGCCTGGTAAAACGTCGGCACGAGTCGCAATGCCTCGTTGAAACTTTCTGTGGCAGTGTCGAACTCTCTGTGTTGCTGAAAGTGGACACCTTGCTTGTTGTGGAGTGCAGCCGCAATTCGGCGAAACGGACTGGCCCAGTCGCCTGGCGTCTCCTGGCGGAACAATCGCATTGTCGGATACCACGGGCTGTCGTCCCGATTCAAAAGCCATCGCCAATCGGGTGAATACTTGAGCGCCACCCAGGCCGGAATCCCGATCGCTCCTGCCAGATGTGCGATCGATGTGTCCGACGTTATCACCAGATCCAGATTCTTGATCACCGCGGCTGTATCGAGAAACGGTCCGGTCGACACGTCCATTCGATCGGTCAAATCAATGACACTCATTCGGTCGACCATCACTTGCAACTGTTCCCGACCATCACCTTTTTGCAGACTGAACAGCCGGATTCCCCGCACCCGTGACAGTGGTTCAAAGGCACTCAAGGGAATCGAGCGGCTGCGATCGTTGGGATTGAGCCGATTTCCCTGCCAGGCGATTCCGATTTTCAATCCGATGTACGATTCCAGCTCGCGTCCCCACTGCCCGGTCAGTCGCTCGTCGGGACTGAGATACGGAATCCGGTTGGGAACATTGTGAAGAGTTGTGCGGAAGACTGCTGGCAGGCTCAACAGGTGCAGCCAGACATCGAACGGCGGCAATGACTGACCGGGATGCTTCGGTTGCGGAACCAGTTCGTCGATCCCCTCACAGCCTTTAAGCAACGGAACGAGCGGAGCCTGGCAGGCAACAATGACGTGGCCGCCACACGCCTTCACGAGCGGTGCATACCGAATGAAATGAAGTGTGTCACCGAGTCCCTGTTCGGCGTAAAGCAGAATCCGCTTGCCATTCAGCGGCGATCCGTTCCATCGCGGCTGCGAAAAGGTTGGCAACGGAATGGCAGTGATGCGTGATTCATAGTCAACCCATCCTGAACGGTACTGCCCCGCCGCGAGCAACGCGGTACCGAGGTTATAACGAGCCTCGGCGTATCCCGGTGAGAAACGTAATGACATCTGATAGCTGGCAACGGCTTCGTCGAGCTTGTTTTGTCGGTGGAGCGCGGTTCCCAGATTACTGTGTGCCTCGGCATAATCGGGCTTCAACGTCAACGATCGCTGGTAACTGACGATTGCGTCGTCTACGTCGTCCCGTTCCTGAAGAGCCGTGCCCAGGTAATTATGGGCGACGTGATAATGCGGGTTGAGTCGTATCGCCTGACGATATCGTTCGATCGCTTCGCCATAGTCATTCTGTGCGGCGAGTGCATTACCCCAGTTGCAGAGTGCGCTGGTGTCGTTCGGGTTAAGTTCAAGTGCCCGGCGATAGCAAGCAATCGCCTCGCCGGTTTTTCCCTGCGTCTTCAATACTGTCCCGAGATTATTGTGCAACAGGGGATCGTCGGGGCTCAACCTCAAAGCCTGCCGAAAGACGTCGACGGCTTCCGGCAATTGTTTTGAGTCCTTAAGGGCATTTCCGAAATTGCAAAGGATGTTTGAGTCGTTCGGATTCAACCTCAGTGCATGCCGAAAGCTGATGATGGCCTCGTCATGCTTCCCCGCTCCGTTCAATGCAAATCCAAGATTGCAATGCAACTGCCCAAGCGAGGGATTCACTGCCGCCGCTTTGCGAAGTCGTTCGATGGCCCGTTCGTATCGTCCGGACTGCGCCAGCAAGATCCCCGACAAGTGAAGTGCGTCGAGATGGTTCGGGTCGGCTTGAAGTACCTGTTCGATCAGGCGTTCTGCGGAAGGAAGGTTTCCCGCCTGGAATTCGCGAAGTGCGCTGTTGAAATCGTCTGCCATCGAATTCATGCTCTTGATGCTCGCGACCGGAAAAAACGAATTTTACTGCTCGCGGTCCCGATTGAAGCTTCGTTTTTGAGTCCGCTTCCGCATTCGAAGCGGACTGCGGCAGTTTCGAGGTGTCGCTGGATTTCTCAATGGCCTCAAACCAGGCCGCGTGTGGTATCCCTTGATCGGGTGGATTCGATTGATTCCTGTCCGGCGAAGTCCGACGGGACTTCGACCTGCTGGAAACCGCTGATCTGCTGTGAGATCGCTTTTGGCAGACACAGCATATTGATGGAGACGATATTGCCGAAGATATTTTGTGGATTGGCGGCAAAATTTCCCGGATTGAAAAGCGGCGGTCGGTGCCAAAACATGTTGTAACCAAAACTGTCGATCAACCGGATCAAGGCTTCGGCCCGTTCCGGCCGATCATTTTCGACGTACAGAATCGGCGAATGAGCGGCAATCGTCTTTGTCGCCCCCACCAGGACATCATGCTCCATCCCTTCCACATCAATCTTGAGGAAATGGCATGCGTTCAGGTTCAATCCGTCGATTGTCAACATCGGTGTCAGTTCTCCCCGTGGGTGTGAACCCAATCCCAGGCCACCGAAGTTATTGGTACAGTTCTGGTCGAGTATCGGAACGGTAATTTGTCCCGGAGCACTCCCGGCAGCAACGCAAAAGCAATGGACATTGGTCAGACTGTTCAGGGCCACGTTGGCACACAGTGTCTGAAAGACAATCCGCTGTGGCTCGAAGGCCAGCACCGAACCCGTCGGCCCGACTGCTTGCGAGAACCAGACCGTATGGGTCCCGATGTTCGCACCAACCTCCAGCACGATCTGACCCGGTTTGACCGCTTGCCGAAAGACATCCACTTCGCCTTCGGAGAACTCGCCGTACTCGTCCAGCGACCGTCCGATGTAAGTATCGTGGATGTTGTAAAGCATCGTCCCGTAACGGCACGTCTTCAGGCGATTGAATTGAGGGAAGTCGGACATCGGATTGCTTTCATGAACACGGTTCACGCCATCGGTTCGTCGTAATTCTGATAGGACTTCTCTTCGACAATGCGCGAGCCAAGCAGATCGTTGATCTGACGCTTGATCGCTGCTCGGCGATCGTTCTGACGATAGACCGAACGAGCCAGTTCGACGAACCTGGCTCCGAACTCTTTCGCCCGTTCGCAGTCGCGGATGTCATCTTCCACTTGCCACAACGTCTCGTTCACCGTTGTCAATTGTGCGACGAATTCGTCGAGCGAACCACGCAGCGATGTCGTTGCAATGATCGGACCGATCGCGGATTCAAACGAGGCATCGAGTGTTTCGAGTTCGCGACGGACATTCGCCAGTTTCGCGGCGTCACCCATCCGAACGGACTTGATCCGCAGGATTGTGATCTTGTCCGCCAGTTCGCCAAACGACGCTTCAATCAAAACCGGGTTTCCGGTGGCAGATGTTTCAGGTGTCGGATTCAATGCGTTCCCTTGCAGTCACTATCGAGCCGAAAAATGTTTCAATTCAGTTGCGATCATTTGAAATGGCACCGTCCAGTCGCCTGCCGATTGCTGGCGAAAGAGCCGCATCGAAGGATACCAGGGACAGTCTTCACGATCGAGCAGCCAGCGCCAGTCAGGAGAATAATTCAATGCGACCCATGTGGGAACTCCAAGTGCTCCTGCCAGATGAGCGATCGATGTATCCGTAGTAATCACCAGATCGAGCGTCGCGATCAACGCTGCCGTATCAAGAAACGGCGCGGTCGTATCCATCCGGTCGGTGAAATCGGTGATCGTC
>JANXOO010000638.1 GCA_025353525.1 Schlesneria sp.
TGAGAAGGTCAGCAAAACGATCAACGTCGCTGAGAAGTATCAAGAACGAGACTATTACGATGATTTTTCCGATTCGCAAAGAAAAGTGCACCAAGGGTGATGCGGACCGGTCACCCTTTTTGCTGAAAGATCAGTAACCAGGGGTTCGATCAACCACGATCTCGAACTGATTTAAACATTTTGCGATGATTATCGCGAGAGGGGCATCGATTGTGCCGGACAAACGAATCAATCCGTTCGATACACCATTCGCCAAGCAGCATAGTGCATATTTTAGGATTCAAGATGAGAAACCCGTTCTCGTGGCTGATCCCACTCATCCGACGGATCTTTTTGCGTCGGCGGTCGCGGGTGCATTTCGAGGATTCATTCGCGCCCCGCAATTTCCGTGTGTGGGCGCCAAAAGTGCCGTGATGCACGAGAACTATTGGTTGGGGATCTATCCTCGCCTGGGTTCCGCAGAGGCGACTGCGGGCTTAGCGTGCGATTTGTTTACCTTTATTCAGGAATTGACTGACACCGCAGACGATAATTTCAAGACATTCATCGCGTGTTTTCGCGAGCCCACAGATGCCGATGAGCTCGCATTTGAACGATTGCTCTGGACGGAACTTCAGAAATTGAACATTAAGGACGCCCCCCACTTTGAATGGGATAAGTCTGTCAGTAGTGATCCAGAAAGTCCTCATTTCGCCTTTAGTTTTGCCGAAAATGCTTTTTTCGTCGTTGGTCTTCATCCGCACAGTTCACGGGAGGCTCGAAAGTTTCCGTGGCCATGCCTGGTTTTTAATTCGCATGCGCAGTTCGACCATCTTAAGGCGGAAGGAAATTGGGAACGACTCCAGACCGTGATTCGTGAGCGAGATCAGCAGCTGCAGGGAACGATCAACCCGACCTTGGCGGAATTTGGAATAAGCACCGAAGCACGGCAGTACTCCGGGCGACAAATTGAGTCCGAATGGAAACCCCCTTTCCATGCCACTTCGCCACAGGAATTGAGACTTCCCTCGTCTTCGCCCAAACGCAACGCAACCCATCGCGAATAGTTCCAGAGGACGCCCCATGACGAAATCGCTCGTGCGTATTCCACCCCAGACCGGGACCGCCTTCCTGTTAACCGTCGGAGATCGACTGCGGATTGTCGATCCCCAGGGCGAACAAGTTTCGGATTTGATTGCATTCGCTCTCGCTGATCAACGTGAGTGGTTATCGGCTGGCCGCTCGATTGACTACGCCAACAAAATTTATCTGACGACGGGCAGCGTTCTTTATTCGAACCGTAGTCGTCCGATGTTGACAATTGAGAGAGATGACGTCGGCAGACACGATTTTCTGCTGACGCCGTGTAGTCCAGAAACTTTTCAAATCCTCTACCGCCACCAGGGACACCATCTGAGTTGCTTCGAGAATCTGGTCAATGCATTGGCTAAGTTTGAAATCCCGCCCGATTCCATTCCTACAACATTCAATGTTTTCATGAACGTTGAAATCGATTCGGAAGGCCAACTGACAATCGGCCCACCGCGATCAAAACCCGGTGAATCAATTGTTTTTCGCGCGGAAATGGATCTCATCATAGGACTCACTGCCTGCTCTGCGGAATTGTCCAACAATTACCGCTTCAAACCGATTGACTATGAAATCATCACCGGTCCGATTGAAGCGACTCGCGAGAAACGCTCGGCTGATTGAGGGCGTCGAGTTTCCGCCTGGCAAGCATTTTTCATCAGGGATTGTGGCTCCACCGGCGTGACCAAGTGGTGATCGAACCCGGCTGCACGGGAGCGGCGGCGGTCATCGGCCCGCCCCCACCCGGTCAATTCGATCAGCACCATACCCTTCCCCACGACGGTTCACGAATGCGACGGCTCTCCCTGTAGCCGTTCAATTTCGGAAAGCCGATGTCGAGCAGAGTCACGCGTAAGCGTTCGGCGAACCGTATCTCCGACGGAACTTCGGGGATTTCTATTCTATGAGGGTTTTATGCCGCACGCGGCCATGAATGAGGCATTCATCGAAAGTCCGTTTCCGCGGACCGCGATGGAACATCATTCGGTGACTGGCATTCCATCGAAAGTTCAGTTTCTGCCAATGACGCATCCCATGCCGCGCAAAGTATATTTCCGTTTCACGAACGGAGATCGAGAGCATGTCGCGAGCAGCGAGTCAGCGTCAAGACAAAGAGCGAGGTCTGCATGGCAAATGGCCGACGCTAATGGTGGGAAGCGAAAGGCAACAATTCGCGATTCAGTCGGCAACGGCCAGGACCATTCGTGGCGATCTGACGGATACAAGGCGGTCCAGGTCCCGTTCGGCAGCGGCGAGGCTGCCTGCCGTTGTCCGATGAGTCATGATAATCAGCGGTACAATCGGAACTGCGGTCGAATTGGCATCGACTTCGGGGGCTTCCGGCTGAATGACGGTTGCCAGGCTGATTCCGTGGCGTCCCAGAATCCCCGTCACTTCCGCCATCACGTTCGGTCGATCCTCAACCGAGAGTCGCAGGAAATAGCGACTTGACGCAAGCTGCGAATCGATCAGCGGGAATTCGGGAGTCGTGCGCCACAGGTCAAGCTGATTGAATGTCAGTTGAGCCCGACCGATGGCCAGGTCGATGATGTCGGCCGTGACAGCGGATGCCGTCGGCAACTGACCTGCACCTCGACCCGAATACCACACCGTTCCGACAACATCGCCATCCAGTGAAATCGCATTGAACGGACCGTGGACTTGAGCGAGCGGTCGATCGTTGCGGATCAACGTCGGACGGACGCTCATTTCCAACTTGCCACCGACCAGTTTCACGCTTGCCATCAGCTTGATGACATAACCCAGTTCGGTGGCATGCCTGATATCGATCTGTTCGAGCTTGTCGATGCCGGAGACGTGAAAATCGTTGGCGGTGACTTTTGTGCCGAACGACAGTTGAGCCAGAATCCCGAGTTTTTGTGCAGCATCGGTGCCATTCACATCGAGTGTCGGATCGACTTCTGCATAGCCGAGTTTCTGAGCATCTTGCAGAGCGTCGTTGTAGGACTGATTTCGAACCAGCATTTCCGTCAGGATGTAATTGGTTGTGCCGTTCAAAATGGCCTGAATTCCAACGATTTGATTGGCCGCCATCGATTGACCGACAGCCGCAATAATTGGAATCCCGCCTGCGACAGCCGCTTCAAAGCAAACCGTTCTTCCGCACCGTTTGGCGGCAGCAAAAATCTCGTCGCCATGCTGACACAGAAGTGCCTTGTTCGCCGTCACGACATCTTTTCCTGCTTCAAGAAGTGCAAGCAGGACTTCCCGTGCGGGATGAATCCCGCCCATCAATTCCACGGCGACCTGAATTTTCGGATCACGAATGACCGACTGCAGATCGTCGGTCAAAACACCCGGTAGCAACGTCACATCGCGGGCTTTTTTCAGGTTGCGAACAACGGCCCGACAGATTTCGATCGGTCGACCGGCTCGCTGTTTGATTCGTTCGGGATGTTGCGTCAGGATCCGGGCGACGCCTGTTCCAACGTTGCCCAGACCGATGATCGCAATTTGCAAAGGAACTGTCATGAATTCGTCCTGACCTGTATCGAAATTGAAACGTATCACTGGCAAAAACCTGGTGCGGCATGACGTAGGACGGCGCCATTTAACGGTCGATGAAACCCAAAATTGACGCCGTCTGGATCGCCTGTCGGATGTTTTTTTGTTTTTCGAACTTGTCCTTCCCGACTCGACCCGTTAAATCCTGGTTCCCGGAACGGTTATAATGCCGCACGAATGAATTGGTGAATTGCATCCGGTTGACCTTCGCCCAGGCGTCTCACGTCGAAAGACGGTCCGGCGTTGTCAGCGGAAACCGGCTTTTGGCGAAAGACTCATTCAGGGTTGCGAGCAGTATATTTCGTTGTCAGGCGAATCAGGACGACGCATCCTAATCGCCAATTTGCGGGATTACCAATACGACGGAATCATGAAAAATCGACACGCAACACTGCAAAGGCGAGACTCGACCGAAAAGCGGCGGTCTCTGCCGGTCAGGCGAAATTACGGAACGACGATGCCGGAAACGACTTTACGGATTGGTGCGGTCAGTTATCTCAACTCCAAACCGCTTGTAGAGGGATTGGCAGAACTGCTGCCAAACTCCGAAATCAGACTCGATTTCCCCAGCCGACTGGCAGACGACCTGGCATCCGGCCAACTCGATTTGGCTCTGGTCCCCAGTATCGAATATGCCCGAGGCGAGAACTACAGGATTGTCTCAAACGCGTGCGTGGCCGCTCACGGTCCCGTTTTGAGTGTCAAACTCTACAGTCGAGTTCCGTGGGGCGAGATTCGGTCGCTGGCTCTGGATGAGGGATCGCGGACGAGCGCCACTCTTGCTCGAATCATGCTCGCCGAACGACACGGAGTTTATCCGGCGCTCGAACCATTGCCTCTGAACCACCGGACCGAAGACACGACTGCCGATGCCATTCTTCTGATTGGCGACCGGGCGATCCTGCCTCCAAACGAACAATTCCAGGGGACATGGGATCTGGGCCAGGAATGGTTCGAATGGACGGGACTGCCATTCGTTTTTGCGATGTGGGTCGCCAATGATCGCAGCGGTGTTCGGGCGGACGACCTTGAAACTGTCGCCACGGCACTCGGTCAATCCCGTGATTTTGGCGTGGCTCGTCTGGACCAGATCGCTCGTCGCGAAGCGCCGTTGTTGGGACTCTCGTTTCCGACAACATTCAGTTATTTGTCCGTAAACCTTCAGTTTCATCTCGGAGATGCTGAACGAAGCGGGCTCAAACTGTTCTACGACCTGGCGTCGGGAATGGGGTTGGCTCCGGAAGGTGTCGGGCTCTCGTTCGTGACATCGAACAATTCCAGTAACACGGCGAATTCGAACGCTGCATTAAAGATATCGAGGCACGTGCCTTGAACAAGATCCACAATCCAATCGAAATCGGGGAAAAGAACGTGTCTGCTGAAGTGCACCGCTTGCTGGAAAAAGCCGTAGCCGGGGAGCGACTTTCTCCTGTAGAAGGTTTGCGGATTCTCGAATCTCACGACCTTGTGGCGATTGGTGAAGCGGCCGACGTCGTTACAAAACGGTTGCATCCGGAACCGTTTCGCACATTTAACATCGACCGGAACATCAACTACACGAACGTCTGCTCTGCCGTTTGTGATTTCTGTGCGTTTTTTCGCCGACCGAAAAGTCCCGAAGGATACGTACTGGATAAAGAGACCATCTACAAAAAGATCGAAGAGACCGTCGCGTTGGGCGGCGACCAGATCCTGATGCAAGGAGGGATGAATCCCGATCTGCCGCTGGAATGGTACGAAGACTTGCTGAGGTCGCTCAAGGAACGGTTTCCGCAGGTGAATTTGCACTGTTTCTCGCCCCCCGAAATTCATGCGCTGCACAAGCTGTCAAAGCTGCCGGTCCGAACGGTGCTACAACGATTGCAAGCTGCAGGACTGGGAAGTTTGCCAGGGGGTGGCGGCGAAATCCTCGTCGACCGGGTCCGGAAAGAAATGACACGGGGCAAGTGCATGACCGACGAATGGCTGGGCGTTTGTCGCGAATGGCATCAGCTCGGAGGAAAGGGTTCCGCCACGATGATGTTCGGCCACATCGAAACGCTGGCCGAGCGAATCGAACACCTTGAACGATTGAGACAACTTCAGGACGAAACAGGCGGCTTCACGGCCTATATCTGCTGGACGTTCCAGCCCGACCACACGGACATGTCGCACATTCCACCCGTCGGTTCATTCGAATATCTGAAAACGCAGGCCGTTTCGCGGCTCTATCTGGATAATTTTCCGAATATCCAGTCATCATGGGTGACTCAAGGCGAGAAAATCGGTGGATTGGCCCTGCATTTCGGGGCGAACGACATGGGTTCGCTGATGATCGAAGAAAATGTCGTCGCCGAAGCGGGAACGGTGCATCACCTGACCCTCGAAACGATCAAGCGACTGATCCGCGAAGCTGGTTATATCCCCCGTCAGCGTAACGTCTTCTATCAGTACATCGACGACGAACCCGTACCGGATTCCCGCCCCCGGCTTCGGGTTCTCCGGTGATTTTGTTCAACGACAATCAAAGGTTGCCTTCACACCGTTCGCTGAAAATCCGCGAGCAGTATAATAGCCGTGAAGGTTTGTCGTTGAACGTGATCCATTATCCGTGGGAATGTTCCGGCGACGGAACCTTGGGAAGTTGGTAGTCCGGATCGACGACTTCCACCATTTGCATCATTCCCATGTCCTGATCGTCGAGCAAGTGGCAATGCATCAGGAAGATCCCCGTATAGTCTTCGTGTGAGATACGGATGCGTACCTGTCCGCGGGAGCGGGGTTCGGCGTCCTCGCGGCCAGGCTTCAGGAACCCGACAGGGATCGACACGGTGTCTTCAAAGCCCTCAAACGGCACGGGAATTTCCTTGTCATAAGAATACAGGTTGTTGTCTCCGCACGCCGGATTGTTAACAGAATTATTGCCGAAGGATTTGTCGCGATAACCCATCACCTGGAAGTAGTTGATGTGGATATGAAACAGGTGAATGACATCAGACAGGTTTTCGATGACGATTTCTTCGTTCGTACCCTTGTATCCCACCGTTCGGTTGGATTCATTGAACGACATTTCGTTCATCAAGGTCGAATCTGAACCTGAGCCGGCCAGTCCGCGTTTGTGGATCGCAAATGACATCACTCGCTGGCGAACGATGTATTTCTCAAGTGCAGCGGTGTCGAGTGCCAATTGACGATAGAAGAAATGATCGGTGAGAACTTCAAAGATTTCCGTCGCGACATCGTTCGTTGAGGCGTTGTTGATGGGTGTGCGCTTGAATAGATCGTAGTTGAAATCGACGAAACCAGGAGCAGGCAATGAGGCGGTCGAAGTGTCCGGCACAGCGATGTGAAACGTCGCCAGATCCTGATCATCCAGTGCAACGATTTTATAGTCTGTGCCGCCGATACCGATTCTGGCACCCACTTCCAAATGGTGCGGCTCGTCGTCCGGCATGACGATCGTGGCGACGAGGCCGTCGATTGTTAAAGCTGCTCGAAGCACTTTGGCCGTTGTGACGCCGTTGAGTAACTTGTCGAGCAGGTATTGGGAATCGATATATTTCCAACCCTTTCGGTCAATCGGAAAGGTGGCGTTGGGCGGGTCGGATTCATGACCGGGGTCATCAGTCGCAACGATCGGTAACAGCGAGGTGAGTTTGCGCTGGTGATTGGCGGCCGAGGGGTCTAGTGTGCCCGAATAACGCAAGGTCGCGATCTGGACCGGGGCACTAATCTTGCCGTCAGAAAAAACTTCCGTTTCCGAGATCGGAAGCATGTAAATCCGGTATTCCTTCTCGGTCAGTTCGATTTTCGCCTTCGGAATCGCAAAAAACTCGAACCGCTGTCCGGAGTTGCAAATCACATAGCTCAAGCGTTGCCCTGCGGGGCTGCGAACAAAATCGGGCTCCACCGTGTCGTTGGTCAACGGTGCCATCGAGGAAACTTGCGGAATGCCATCTCGACAAGCGACCACGATGTCGTGATCTTCGATTGCAATCCGGAAAAACGTCAGTCCGGTCGCATTGAGCATCGTGAACATTTTCAGCTCGCCGATCTTTGCCGTGAAAACCGGCCGTTTCTGGCCGTTGACGGCGGGAACCCAGCGAACATCGACCGGTTCACATGCCGGAGTGGCCAGCGATTCGGTGCCGTGCCCATGCACATGGCCACCACCCCCGGTCAGTGCTGCGCAACTGCAAATGCACTTGGGATCGAGATTGTCTCTGTAATACG
>JANXOO010000182.1 GCA_025353525.1 Schlesneria sp.
ACATGACCGCGCGCCTTGTAGTGCCGGTGATACCGGCGGACGTGACTCGTCATCAGCCACTGCATCCAGCGACTCAGATCTCCATCCTCCAACGGCCAAAGCATCAAGTGAAAGTGGTTCGTCAACAAACAATATCCGACACGTCGCATCGGTAATCGCTCGTTGGACTCTCGCATCAGATTGACGAACGCCAAATAGTCGTCAGCTTTATGAAACACATCCGCTCTACCATTGCCCCGATTGAGGACGTGATAGACATAGTGGCCCTGTGATGCGCGGGATATTCGTGGCATCTATGCAGCATATCGATCGTTATTGCATTGTAAAGTAGAATGTCCCCTTTGTTTTTCCGCGAGGCTTTTTATCCTCGCTTCTGCAATAGTTCATCCGACTTACTGGCAAGTCCACGGAGAAGCAAAACGAGATCTCTTGACGAGAAACGCGGAGGTCAGAGTGTGCAAGCACTCTGTGCTGAACAACACGAAGAATAGATTTTTAGTTATGCGAAACGCCGACCTCATTCGCGTCGAGCAGACGAAGGAAGTAAGTCGCATCATCGATTAATTGACGACGCGCAAAGCCCTTGGGTTTCAGACGAACCGTCGAGCTACAATGCTGGTTCTGGGGCGTCGGCAGGCAGGGGAACCGGAGCGTTTCTCGTCGGGTAGGGACATAGGTTAAGTGTCATTTCTCGTCTGGGAATTCCCATCGACAAAAAACAGGAAACTTGCGAATCGCGTCGCCGCGATCAATGCATCGACATGCGCCACAATCGTCCGGTCATTTCGAGAGGACGCTTTCGAGATCGATGACTTCCGCATCGAGCTTGGCTGCCAACTTGTCTATCTCGCGTTTGAGAAACTGCACGAACTCAGGCGAGCAGTCCTTCTTCACGACCCCATGAAGCGTTTGTAGGACGATCGGCTTTTTTGGGCTCACTTCCGTTGTTGTCTTGGTGGCCAGTTTGCCGTCTTTGACAAAGCTGACTTTCGACTTGATCGAGATGTCGACCACATTGGGCCATTGATTACCGAATCCGGTGTCGGCGAAGACCCACGGCTTGAACGACAAGACGCCTGTATCGTAGTTGATGGCAACTGCGGCCTTAAATTCGAACTTTGTTGACAGAGTGAATTCGAGCATCTTGGGGTCATATGTCAGAACGAGCGGGTGGCGAAAAATATAGTACTGAAAACCTGGTGGTCCCCACGTGCCGCCTTTTTCCGCCCAAGCGTACTTGTCAAAAAAATTGTACCTGGCCTCATTGACCTTTTTGCCGTTCTGCAGAATATCATGGTTATCGACCTCGTCCCGCAGGCCATTCCGTCCGACAGAATTTCCCCTGAGACCATAAACAATCTCCGTCGGCGTCGACTTATCCAAGTCGGCCACCTTTTGATTTACGAAAGGCAACCCGAGTCTCTCCAAGAGAGCTCCTTTGAGGGCAAGATTTTCGTCATCGGAGATGGCATCAGTTCCACCCAACAGCAATAGCAGCGTCCCCAGCATTATCCCGAAACACAGTGATAATCGAGACATGAATCCTCCATTCGTAAACGAAAATGGAATGTGATGCTCATCGCACGGCATTCATCAAAATGGAAATCAGAGGTCGGACAGCAATCCGCCGAATTTCTCGGGAAATCTGCTGGAATTCAGCGATTCGAAGGCGGACATATTTTCGCCATCAGGCTCAAAGCGTGTGAAGCGTTTCATTGAGTGACGAAGCGACGCATCAGATTCGTCGCTTGATAAAGTTTCGTAACGTAATGGCATTTTCCTTGTCGATCGGACTTTGCGGCTTTCGGTCCAGCATCTCGCCGATGGCATTGCCGACCTGGGGTGACAGATGCATGTTTGGATCCTGCGTCCTCATGGCACGCTCGAAACTCTCGAGGAATTCTCGGTCTTTCTGACTCAGCTTTCCCCTGTTTTCGTTCGCCTGATCCTTGTCCCAGTTCAGCACACTCAAAGCAGAATTGGCCGCAGTTAGATTCAGATCGTTCGCTCCGGCTTGAATGGTGAATAAATATCTTCGTGGAACGTCGGTGATCGGTGACGGTTTCGTTGGATCGATCGGTCTATCCAATGCCGCGGCGAACTTCCCATAAACATCCTCAATCCGCTTTAGTGAGGCGACAATCTCGGTCCACTTGTCAGTGGGAGGTTTCTCGTTCGGATTCAGTTTCTCGATTTGAGATCGAAGCGAAGTCAGGGCCTCGCGAAGTTCTTTTGTGGACTCGTCACGGATGTCGATTGCGAGTCGATTCGCCTGCCTCAGTAGCTCGGGACGAATCCACATTTCCTCGGAAAACCGCGCGAAGAATCCAACAAATAGCCCTATAACGAGACCCGCCCCAATCGCCCCGGTGTACCCCGCTAAGACAACTCGATCTGCGAGAGTGATCGTATCGCGTTTGAACCAACTCAGGAGTGAGGCCCCGACAAACGCGAATAACAATCCGACCAACGACGCCGTAATTCCGGTCTCAGTCGTGAGCGACGTGAGGACACCAAGAGCGAGACCGAAGAAACCGATCCCCAAGACGCCTGGCCATATCGATCCTGCGGAAGGAGTGAGTGCCGCCGTCGCTGCCACAGCCCGATCTGCCGCCACCTTTGCGGCCAACGCTTTTTCCTTCTTCGCTGTCTCAGCGACTGCTGAGGCCGCAATGGCTTCG
>JANXOO010000186.1 GCA_025353525.1 Schlesneria sp.
CGAAGGGGCGGATTCCGAAACTTTCGAACAGCAATAGCAGGACATCGATCAATCTTCAAACGAAAATAGCGGCGAGTCTCCGACTTCACCGGAGACTCGCCGCTTTGATTGCGGACACTGGAAACCCGTTGCCTCTGGTTCAGTTGCGAGATGACTTCGATGAACCGGCGGCGGAGTTCGACGCGCGAGCGGGTGAAGAATTCTGTTTTGCCTGGGTCCCGTTGACGGGCTGTATCACACCTTTTTGACTGCCTTCGCCAGCCGACCGTTCGGGCCGGTTCGAATACCCCGTCAAATAGTTTTCCACAATCGTTTTCTTTTTGATCTTTTCGAACAATGTCGCGACATCAGCCTGAACCTTTGATTCTTTCAGTTCGTCGTAAAGCGTATCCCGAACTTCGTCGATGCTCGAAACGACGGGCTCGGTTTTGCCTTCGCTCTTCAGGACGATAAAGCGATTCCCGACCTCGATCACAGGAGAAATCTGGCCCTTCTTGAGTTTGAAAGCCTGTTCTTCGAGTTCCTGGTTGCCGTTGTACATCGGGATCGGAGGAATCTGTCCGCCGAGCGCCCGGCTGTTCTGATCGACGGAAAGTTCTCCCGCAAGCGTTTCGAATTCATCGGGATTTTCCAGGATCTTTTTGAGTCCGGCTTGAGCTCGACGCAAATTGTCGAACATGATCATTCGGGCCTTGACGCGGGGGCCATAGTTCCGAACAAACGCTTCGTTCAATTCTTTTGGATCCACTTCAACATTTTCACCGGCCAGCTTTTTCATGGCGATCAGCGGGTAAATGACGCTTTGGCGGTAATGCATCGGCGAGACGTTTCGTTCGGCTTGCAACATTTGCAGCCATTGATTCACATCCAGATTAAAACGTTTGGCAATCCGGGCGATTTCGTCCGAGATTTCCTGATCGCTGACCTTGATATTATTCTCTTCGCACGCTTGCTGGATGATCAGCCTGTGAATCATGTCATCGAGCACTTCGCGGCCAAAGCGTTTGACACATTCTTCCGCCACCGCATCGTAAGTGATCGAGTCCTTGCCAACTTTGGACAGTATATTCTCTTTCGCGGCGGGTCGGCCGACGCGGGCCTGTCCCGCCGGAGGATCGGCTGCCGCTTTCGTTGCCGGGCTGCGAACGTACTGCATCAGCATCCCTCCCGCGACCACGGCAACCGCGGTACTGCCGAATAACCACATCCATCGTCCTGCGGGTTTCCCCGTGGAACCTGGTACCGGCAGGTGATTCCCTTCACCCATGATCTGTCTCCGAATCGGAAGTGACAACGAACCGTGACGCACGCCCGAACGGGCAATGTCATTTCAATCGGGCCGGGTTATAGGAACCGGCAAAAATTGCGTCAATACGTTTTTCGCCTGAATGACTGTTTGGAAGTCAGGAGTGAAGGCCGGTTCGAAACAACGGCACGCGGTTTCTCGGGATCCAGGCAAGAATCGCCTGTCCGACGATTTCATACGTTTTTTTGATCGGACCAGCGGACGCTATCGCGTGGTCGGCGGCGCGGTCAGCATCTGCGCCCTCGAATAGCCTCGTCCGAGTTCATTCAGGTCGCGCTGCGACATCACTCGGGGGGGAAGTTTTGTGCCGTCAATCATCGCTTCGATGCGTGACACGGGACCGCCTCCGTCGCAGAAGCCCAACACCTGTACTCGGTAGATGTCTCCGTGAGTCGTGATGAAGGGATCGAGTGCAATCATTCCCGGCAGGTCGACCAGGTTTTCAGCATACAGCCATGCCGAGGTCGTGTGGCCTTTGATGGCCGCGATCGACGGCTGGCCATTCGAATCGAGTTGCTGAGCGGCGATAATGCCCTGCACAATTTGCTCGGTCATCGTCGGCAGGCCGAGCAACACCTCACGACGAGCCTGATTGATGTTGATTCGCCCTTCGAGGAATTCGTCGGTTGTCGTTGTCAGTTTATCCAGCAGTTCGGGCAAGATCGATGCAATTGAAGACGAATCGCTCGACCACGGACTCGTCAACGTCTGCGAGAGCCCGTTCATGGACACTTTGGTCGACGATCCGATCAACGACCAAAGCGATTCGACGTTTGTCTTTCCTCCTTTGGACAGGTCCATTCCGCCGCGCGTGACCTTTCCGCCGTTGTTTGCGACATCTGCAAGAAAACTTGCCAGACCTGTCGCGGCTTCCTTGTCCTGGATCGATTGTTTTGCCACAGGCGTTGTCGACGATGTCGACGACGATGACGACGACGACGACGATGACGACGACGACGACGATGACGACGATGAAGCCGAAGCGGGCGGGTTTGTCTTCGAGACGACTGCCGGTGTCGCTGGCCCGTTCAGTCGATAGCCGACGACAAATTTGGCAGTGTCTTCGTTAAATTCCTGTGTCAGGGCATCGTAGAGGTCAGTCAGGAATCCGTCGTTGACGTTGATCTTGAGTTTGCCGTCCGATTTTCGATTTGACTCGCGACCGTGAACCGAAAAATAGGCGATGAACCCGTGATTCAAAACGCCGTCGGCATTGTCCATCGGCGGGCTCGCGTCGCCATCGTTTTCATTTGGGTCAAGTAATCCGTTGCGATTTGCATCTTCACCATAAAGCAGTGTCGGTGTGATACCATTGACCAGCAACAGTTCATCGATCGTTTCGAACGGGCCGTTTTTCGCCTTATACGGAGGACTCATCGCCTGGTAGGTTTCCGATTCGGCTCCGTATGGATTCTTTGTATCGTCGGAATCCATCCAGTCGAGGATCGCATCGGCGATTTCGACGGTCATATTGGGAATGTTCATCAACAGAGTATTCAGCGCGTCGTTTCCCAAACCCATATTGGGAAGGTAGTTCAGATTGAGCTTGGCCGATTCATCCATCAATCCATAACGAATCGCATTGTTCCGCGTATCGTGTTCGACCGGCGAAATGATTGTGAATCGGCTGTTGGCTCTGGGGTGAGAAGACGGTGAAACGACCTGTCCCATGAACAGTTGTGGATTGTGAATCAGGTTTTCCGCTGAGACATTTTTTCGTTTGGCGAGCAACGTGGCCACCAGATCGATTCCCGAATCGGCGGTCGCTCGTGCCTGTGCTTCTGCAGTGTAGATCAAGGCCGCTTCCAGTTCCGTCGTCATTGTCTGAGCGAAATTGTAGGCAGCCAAAGTCAGCATCGCGATCACGACGACGACAAGTAGCAGCACACTGCCCAAGCGCAGAGAAGCGAACTTGCTCTGTCGAATTGTGCCGTTAGCCAGTTGAACTTTTGTCGGTTGACCGTGAACCACCGCCCGTCGGACTTCTAATAGGGATGTCTTTCCGGATAGAAACCGGCGATAAAACGAACCCATAAGTCGCCCGGCAACCGTCAGTGAGTGACGCTGTCGCATCGTGGCCGGGCGGGCTGCATTTGTACGGAGGTGATTTTTCACGGCAAGAATTCCTTCGGAAACGGGTCCGAGACCGGAATCGATATGACTGTCCGAAATGAGTCCATTGACTGGCTGACGGCTGAAGAAAACAGCCCCCGTTTGCGTCGCGACGGGTAAAACGTGACTGTCACCTCGACCGCACGGGGAATTCGACCTGCGGTGTCGCTATCCCAGGATGCGGACCAGACGCGACCGTCAAAGTAACGAATCAAAAAGTTCGAAACTTCCGGTGCCAGCATTTGTACATTCGAAGTCTGCAAGCCGGAACCGCCGCCAGCTTCGAGAACCTCGACAGCCATTCGGTCTCCTTCCGTTCGGACCAGGCCGCTGACGGTTGAAGTGCCGGTTGCATTAAAGCTGTAAGCAACGGCTCGCAAGTCACTGGTGCGACTCGCCCCCGCTGACGCTGTCGTTCCCGGCAGCAAATCGCGACGCGGTCGCGCGATGCTCATCTCCATTTTCTGGTTCGTCCCTCGAATTCCGATACTCTTCGAATTCGGTAACGCCGTTTCGGTATCGGTGGAACTGCTCGACGACGTACTGGAACCACTCGATGCTGACCCGCCGGACGATGCTCCTGTGCTGCTGCCACTCTTCGATCCGGAACTGCTGCCAGATCCCGAACTGCCGCCGGATTTGCTGCCGGAACTCGATCCACCGCTCGAACTCCCACCGGAACTCGTTCCTCCGCCGGAACTGCCCGACGAAGAACCAGAGGTCGTTGTCGTCGATGTCGAATCAGTCTCTTCGACCGGCGGAGGCGGGACAAACGTAATCGCACGAATATCGACTTCGATTTTGTGTATCAGCGCACGCGCAAGTTGCGCACGTTCCATTTCTTCGCGGCCGCTCGATGAAACACGCCATGATTGATCCATCGCGGAATAGATGGCCGCGAGGAGAACCGACGACAGCAACAGCGCGAGCATTGTTTCGAGCAGAGTGAATCCGGTTCGCGCGGGTTGAAACCCGTCAAGACGCACATATTTCATATCGAATCCACCTGGTTCACTGCGCCTTCTCTTTGGCTTTTGTTTCTTCTTCTTTCACCTGCTTTGCACCTGCTGCAAAAATGAATTGCTCGCGGGCCCATCGGCGCAATGTGACATCGACGTTACTCAGAGTGCTGTTTCCGCGATGGCTGACAGTCACATCGAGTTGCACGAGTTCGGGCTGACTGCTCGGCGTGACGACCAGGCTCCACGACCACTTGCTGTCATCCGGAAATGACGTGCTCGAATGGCCCTGCATTGCTTCGACACCCGCCAGGATCTCGTTGAGTTTTGCTTCGCAGCGAATGGTGGCCTGAGTCTTCAATCGCGCATGGACTGTCGCGCGACTGCCGTTCCACGCCAGTTGCGATAATGCCGTCAGCGCACCGCAGAAAACAGCCAGCGACAGTACAATCTCGAGCAGCGTCAGCCCTGATCGTTTCATCCTCATTTTTCCACAACCAACCGATCCATACTGACAGCCCCCGTAAAGGCTCGTACGCGCAGCAGAATAAGCTGCCGCCTTAAATCACTCACGGTGATTTCGGCATCGGCATTCGCGGTCCCTTCCGGGTGAAACAGGATCGGCGCTGACCAACTGAGCCCGGCAAGTTGGCCGGAGTCTGGCAGTCCGTCAAAGGCTCCGGACGCAATTTTCTGTGAACCGGTCGCCAACGCTGCCGTCCCTGACACTTTGACGACGACATTGCTGAACGTGATCCCTTTCGGAAGTCGGCCCGAAAGTCGTCCCTGCAAATTCGTCGTCGCGGCCTGACTCCCCTGACCGGAATTGGCGTGATCGGGCTCGAAGGGAACAACCGCGTAACGACTTCCGTTCGATTCGCAGCAAAACTGGTAAATAATCCCCGACTCGATCGCCTGGACGCGGGTACTGGCCACCGCAGCACGAACTTTTTCGGCAGAATTACCGAGTTTCTGCTCGCCCAATATCCGCATGACGGAAGGGATCGTCATACCGGCAAAGAGCGCCAATAATCCGACGACCAGCATCATTTCCAGCAGCGTGAATCCGCGTCGGGGGCAATTCGCTCGCATGTCAACTCATTTAATCTGCAACTGGAACGGCATGACGGTCAAAAACTTTTCTTGCGCCAGCAGATCATATACCTCAAGATTCTTTAATTGAGATGAAATCCCGTAAGGAATTCGATCAAAACATGCTTTTACGATCGCGGAACCCAAATGGGCCGAAGGATCAATCGGGCCAAACAGTGCCTCAAACGGGCTGGCCGGCTTTGGCAGATTGAGTCGTTCGAGCTTCGATTCGGGGTCGATTCCTGCCGCCTTTTTAGCGTGGGCAATCGCATCGTCCAACGTCCCCAATTCGTCGACAAGTCCCAGATTTAGCGCCTGAACTCCTGTGTAGACGCGACCACGAGCCATTTTTTCCAGTTTGTCATAGTCCATCTTGCGCCCGGCGGCGGCTTTCTTTGTGAACTGGGCATAAATGTCGTTCATCATCTTTTGCATCGCATCACGCTCGGTGTCGGACCATGGTTTTGTGGTGCTGAGGACCCCGGCATTCTTACCTTTTTGCACGACACTCGTCGTGATACCGACTTTTGCATAGAACTTGTCCAGAGCGATTTTTCCTCCGACAACCCCGATCGATCCGGTCAACGTTCCCGGTTCGGCAAAAATGCGATCGGCCCCCATGGCAATGTAGTATCCGCCGCTGGCTGCCGTGTCGCCCATGCTGACAATCAACGGTTTTTTGCCGTCGAGCGTTTCGAGTTCGTGCCACATCAGATCGCTGGCCAAAGCACTTCCACCTGGACTGTCGACGCGAAGCACGACCGCTTTCACTGATGCGTCGTCGCGAGCCTGACGAATCGCCTTGATCATTGTCGCCGAACCCATTGTTTCGTCGCCGAAGAAGTCGCTTTGACTCGAACCCGACATAATCGGTCCCACGGCGCTGATGATGGCGATTTTGGGAGTGGACGTTTTTCGAGTTGTCGAATCCTTGCCCATCATCAGATCCATCAGTCGGGAGAATCCGGCAAAGCCGCTGAAGTCATTGTCGAGTTTCTTTTTGCCGTAGCCTTTGACAAATTTGACGTCGGCGTTTGTGTTTTCACCTTTGATCAGCGTGGCGATGTGGTCTTCGTAGGCGACGTGATCGATCAATCCCTGCGTTTTCGCGTCTGCTGCCGAGAACAAGCCGGTATCAATGATCGACTTGACCTGATCGGGTGTCAGTTTTCGGGTTGTCGCAACCATTTCGACGATCTGGCGATAATAGTCGTCGATAATCGCTTCCATCTCTTCGCGGAATGCGGGACTCATTTCAGTGCGACTGTAGGGTTCAGCAGCCGACTTGAATTCGCCGACTCGCAGCATTTCGGGCTGGATCGCGAGCATGTCAAACAGATTCTTGTAAAACGAGA
>JANXOO010000197.1 GCA_025353525.1 Schlesneria sp.
AAAACGGGGATCCCGGCGCGCCGGGGACTTTCTGGTGTCTGTCCCCGTTTCGCAGCGACCGGTATTTTCCTTCCTGCCGGTCGCCTGAACACGAATTGCATTGCCGGGGCCACCGAACTTTTGTACGGTATCCGGAACTGAACCGTTCCATTCGGAGGGGCTTGTTATGGGCCGGCGAAATTCAGATTCTGGACGACAGGCAGTGATCTGGCTGGGGACTTCCTTCGTAATCGTCATGGGGGCGGGTGCGTCTGCGTTTGTGATTATCGCGGGATCGGATCAACCTAAGCGCCCCCTGATTTTCTGTGGACTGCTCTTTTCCGGATTGATCCTGCTGCTGTTGCTCATGAGTGTGCGATGGGATCAATCGGCCAGTCGCCTGAAGGTCTGGCTATCGGCTCAAAACCGGAATAACCCGACCGACGATTACCGGGCCGCGCGACGCAGTATCGAGGCTCGCGAAGAATTCGGATCTAACGGTCCCCCGACGATCGAGTCGGTCAAGGATGCTGCAAATCATGGCGGGGCATGGGTGCCACGCTCGTCGGGTTCCGTCCGCCAACCGAAACGATCCTGATTGAAAATCAACTCGCACCATTGTCGCGGCATTCTCACGCTGTCAGGATTGATCTGCGGACTGATATCTACGGTCACGTTCGCGAGTGATTGGCCGCAGTTTCGGGGGTTGAACGGTTCTGCGGTTGATCCGTCGGACGAAAAGCTGCCGACAGAAATTGGCCCCGATCAAAATCTGTTATGGACGACATCGCTCCCGCCGGGCCATTCGTCACCGGCCATCATCGGAAACCGCATTTTTGTTACGGCCGTTCAGGACAAGAAACTGCTGACGATGGGGCTCGACCGAAAAACGGGCAGAGTTCAATGGGAATCAGAAGCTCCGTATGATCGGCTCGAATCGATTCACCGGATCGGCAGTTTCGCCCAAAGCAGTCCGTGCGGTGACTCCGGGCGGGTGATCAGTTTTTTTGGTTCGAGCGGCCTGTATGCGCACGACCCGAGCGGAAAACTGTTGTGGAAACGGCCGATGGGTCCGTTCATCAACGACTTCGGAGCCGCCAGTTCGCCGATCCTCGTGGGTGATCGTCTTGTTCTTTGTCAGGACCATGACCTCGATTCATTTTTGTTATGCGTGAACGCGGAAACAGGCGACACTCTCTGGAAAACAGATCGCTCCGAGTTCCTTCGCAACTCGTGTACGCCGATCCTGTGGAACAACGAGGGACACCTTCAAATTGTGGTTGCTGCGACATTGCGCGTCGTCGGATATGACTTTGAAACCGGTGTCGAAGCGTGGACGGTACGCGGGATTTCGCGGACCGTCATCAGTTCACCGTCAGTCGGTGACGATGGCCACTTGTACCTTGCATGCTGGGCTGCAGGCGGAGACGAGGCCGAGCGGATTCGGGTCGAGCCGTTCGACGATGTTGTTCTGTTGAAGGACATCGACAAAAACGGTTCACTCGAAGAAGAAGAACTTCATGAAGGTCCGGTCTACCAGCGTTTTTCGCAAGCCGATCGCAACAAGGACGGACATTTGACGCGTTCCGAATACGAACTCTTCCGCAACCTGTTCGATCAGGGCAAGAACGTGTTACTCAGCATCGGTCAGGGCGCTACCGGCGATGCGACGGAAACACACGTCCGCTGGCGGCACCCCAAACTTGTCCCGTTTTGTGCATCCCCGCTTCTCTATCGAGGCTTCCTTTATACGATCAAGGACGGCGGAATCCTGCAGTGCATCAACGCTCAGTCGGGGGCCGCCGCAAAGCCGTTAAGACTCGAAGCGAGCGGCAGCTACTACTCGTCACCCGTCGCAGGGGACGGAAAAATCATTCTGATCGACGAGCAAGGTCGATTGACCGTTGTCGCAGCGGGTGAAGATTTACAAGTCTTGCACACATCCGATTTCAAGGAAGATGTCTATGCAACACCCGCCCTGGTAGATGGGCGACTTTACGTCCGAACGTCGACAAGAATTTGCTGTTTCGGATTGAAATAGGCCG
Source organism: Schlesneria sp. (assembly GCA_025353525.1). Taxonomy (GTDB): domain Bacteria; phylum Planctomycetota; class Planctomycetia; order Planctomycetales; family Planctomycetaceae; genus Schlesneria. The sequence goes on from JANXOO010000197.1 coordinate 2,025, forward strand.
CAAGCAGGTTTCAGACCGCTCGCAGATTGCCGTCTGCATCGAACGCCATCTCTGTGGGCTGTGATACCTGAGCCAGATCGACGCGACCCGACATTTCCGGCAAATAAGCTTCGCTGGCGAGGACTTCTGCCAGGTGCAACGTATCCTGGATGTGAATCACCCTGGACTGAGGGGGTTCCACCAGTCCGCAGGTGTGAAGCGCATTCGCGACGACTTCACGATCCGTGTCGTAAGCAATCGGAATCATCGCCGCCGTCGGGTGAAGCCCCGTGATGCAATTGATCGCGGTGATTTTACGATCGATGGCATTCGCGGTCCGCGTGTTAGTAAATTCGCAGATGCCGATTCCCGTTGCGTTTCCGTGTGTTTCTTCGGTCATGC
>JANXOO010000260.1 GCA_025353525.1 Schlesneria sp.
CAATCGTGCTGAATCCCGAACAGCGTGGAATCTACGGCAACCTGGGAAATGCTCTGCGGGCGCAAGGGAAACTGAACGAAGCGGTTCCGATTTACCGCCGGGCAGTTGAAATCGGGCCAAAAGATGCCGAAGCGTGGTGCAACCTTGGGACTGTGTACCGGGATCAGGAGAAGTTGCACGAAGCGATCACCTGTTATCGTCGTGCAATCGAACTGAAGCCAAAGTTCGTGGAAGGATTGAGTAATCTGGGAATCGCCCTGAAAGAACTGGGGCAAATGGACGAAGCCATCGCCTGTTACAGGCAGGCACTGGATCTCGACCCTGGCTTTGTCGAAGTCTATGGCAATCTTGGCAACGCCTTGACCGAACGCGGATTGCCAGACCAGGCCATCGCCTGCTATCGCCAGGGGTTGGGCGTGAAGCCCGATTATGCCGTGACGCATGCCAACCTGGGTTCGGCACTCAAAGACCTGCGAAAGCTCGACGAAGCGATTGCCTGTTTTCACACGGCACTGAGATTGAATCCGTCATATGCGGTGGCCCGCAGTAACCTGCTGTTGACATCTCAATATCATGCCGATGTCACGCTGGAAAAACTTGCCGCCGCCCATGCGGAATACGATCAATCGCTTCCAGTACAAGCCGGGGAAACAGCACCGCAGAATGCCCGTGATCGAGAACCAGGGCGTCCGCTACGAATCGGATTCGTTTCGCCCGACCTTTGTCGTCATCCAGTGGGATATTTTCTGATCAGGTGTCTGGAACACCTCGACCGCAGCCGAATTGAAACATTTTTCTATAGCGATCAGCTGAACAAAGACGAAATGACCGCACGATTTCAAGCGGTCGCATGGACCTGGCGGGACGTGAATGGTTCGAGTAACACCGAACTGTTTGATCGGATTGTCAGTGATCAGATCGACATACTTTTCGATCTGGCAGGACACACAGCGAAGAACCGGCTGCCGGTATTCGCTCGCAAGCCGGCACCTCTTCAGGTGACGTGGGCCGGGTATGTCGGCACGACAGGCCTGAAAGCCATGGACTACATTCTTGCAGACCGTTACGAAATTCCTGACGAAGCAGAACCGCACTATCGCGAAAAAGTGCTCAGAATGCCGGACGGTTATGTCACCTACGATCCGCCGAAGTACGCGCCGGATGTGTCGCCATTACCTGCACCAAATCGTGGATATGTCACGTTCGGCTGTTTCAACAATCAGGCAAAAATCACTCCCCGAACTGTGGCAATCTGGGCTTGGATATTGAAACGAATTCCGGATTCGAAGCTTGTGCTGAAGTACAAGGGGATGAACGACGCCTCGATTTCGAAAGCGTTGTCCGAGGAATTTATCGACCATGGAATCGATCCGGATCGCATCGAGTTTCGCGGGTGGTCAGACCATGCAGAATTGCTCGCGGAGTATCATCGGATCGATGTGGCACTCGACCCTCTCCCCTACAACGGCGGATTGACGACGTGCGAGGCCATGTGGATGGGGGTTCCCGTGATTACAACACCCGGTGAAACCTTCGCAGCCAGGCATTCCCTCAGTCATCTCTCGAACGCAGGACTGACGGAAATGATTGCACGAGACATGGGCGAATACGTCGAACTGGCCGTGGCTTTGGCGGCAGACTGGCCTCGACTTTCTGCAATCAGGTCGACGTTGCGGCAACAAATGGCTTCGTCACCACTCTGCGACGGAAAACGGTTCGCCACAGATTTTATGAGAATCCTGTTCGAGATCCACGAGAAACGCTGGAGCCCAATCGTAAGTACCGGATTGGCGTAAACAGCCTTTCGCACAACAATTTTCAGAGCGAGTCTGGAATTGACGTTGTCCCCGTCGAGTGCTCGTTCAAAACGGGAAAGCAGATTCCCGAACTGAACCTGAAAAACAGGTGCAATTGTCGCTGCCAGGCGAGCGGGGGATGTTAATCCCCTGATTGTGCGTTCTGCCGTCAATTTGCCAGCTTTTTTAATTCTTTCCACACCGCTTTGGCGTAGTCGGAATTCAGCCGGACAAATTGAATTCGTCGGATGTCCAGCGATTGCGATTTTCCGTCAGGAGTTTTCACAAAGACGAATGGCAGACAAATGGCTTTGATTTTCAGAGGCGTCCCCTTGCTGCAGCCTCTAAAGGAAATCTGAACCGGTTCATCGTAAGGAAGCGATGTCGATTCGCAGCACCACATGAACGATGGAAATTCGTGAACCACGTTCAATATGGCAACGAAATGACCGCATTCGAGATCCTCCGGAGCGACGCAAGCGGCCAGGTGAGGCGCGTTGTCGTGAGTGTGTACGGTTTTCATTTTGAAATCCGGCGGAATGAATCGGCCATTCTGAAAAATGAGGTTTGGTTATTGTGACGGCGGTTTAACTTCCTGAAAGGACATGCGATTGGAGCGAGAGGTTCGCGCAACATGACTGTTTGGTGCCTCGATTGATCGGTTCAATTTCCCTCCACAGATCCCTTTGTGCCGCGAGATGGATTTCTGGGATCGCCGCGTCTGCGTGTTGCGAATTTCGGGCATTTCCCGCTTGGGAAGGCGGAATGCCGATGTTTCCAAAATGCATCGTGGTGATACAAGCCAATCCGAATCGCGGTGCCAGGTCCGGAAATCGGGGGGCAATTCAAGAATCTGCTAGCCAGAGAGCTGGCGTCGAAGTAGTCTTTAGGCGCAGCCCTTTACGGTCGTATTGGGTCTCGCGGGACGTTTACTGTCGGAAAATGAGCCATGGAACAGAAAAGATTCCTCACTGCCGGTGAAGTCTTCCAATTGTTCGGCGTCGATGCCGATTCGCTGGAGTCGCTTGTTGAGTCGGGGGCGGTCAAGGCGCTTCCTGATCGGGGAAGCGTCAAGTACCGTAGCGAAGACTTCGTCGCACTCGTCAATTCGGGAAAACTTTCTCCGCGCACATCGGGCGAAATGTTTCAAGTCGATTCCAAAGGTGATATTCCGTTCCTTAAGGTCAATAACGACGACTTCGGACTGAAGTTCGACGACGAAGTGTCGTTCCTGGAACTCGACGAAGAAGCCTTGAGCGAGCAGGCGAACGCCGGGTCGTCCGGGTCGCCGACCCCCAACCTTCCTGAAAACTGGTTTGAAGACAGTGACGATTCGATCGTCGTTCCGACAGCGTCTGACAAACCGGGCAAAGCCCCTTCATCGCTGAAAAAACCTGGACTGGACGACGAAGAGACCGATTTCGAACTGAATATCGTCCCTGGCAAAGGCCGGACTCCCGACAGCGATAGTGATGTGCAGATTGTCGATGAGGACTCGATTCTTGAATTCGACGAACCGGATGTCCATCCTGCGGGCAGCGATAGCGACGTTCGACTCGAAGGCCCGGTCAGTTCGTCAGCGTCTCCCGCCGTCGGTCGACGAAAGAAGCCCGATAGTGACAGTGACGTCAGGCTTTCCAGGCCCTTGAAAGCGGCCGGAAGTGACAGCGATGTGACCGTTGTCACGGACCGGCAGTCTTCCGCTCGCTCGCCTGGAAAAAAGGCGGAAAGCGATAGCGGTGTGCAACGCGTGTCGCCCTCAAAATCACATGTCACAGGGGCTGACAGTGACAGCGATGTTGTACTGGTGGCTTCACCCGTCGAAAGTGGCCGCAAGTCCCCTTCAAAACCCGTAGCGGGAAAGAAGCCCGACAGCGACAGCGATGTCCGGCTGTCGGAAAGCATCGCTGAAGTTCCAATGGCAGCGTCAATCGATGCCGATTCGGGCGACAGTGACATTCGGCTGGAAAGCGAAGACGGTTCCAAATCGCCGCGAGTGTCGTTCGACCACTTCTTCAATGATTCGGTCATCGACGATGAAGGAAGTGCGATTCGACTGAGCAAAGTCGAGAGCGGGATGGCACTCGAAAAAGCTTTCGACGACAGTGGTGTGACACTCGAATCTTCGAATCCGGGAAGCAATCTCTCGCACGAATCGGCGGGCGAGACGCAGGAAATCGACATTCTCGACAGTGGCATAACACTGGATTCGTCAGATTTCGACAGCGGCATCAAGCTTGAAGCGGCATTCCCCGACAGCGGTGTTGCATTGCATTCTGTTCAACAAGATGCCGGTGCAACACAGGAGATCGATATACTCGGCAGTGGAATTACACTGGACTCGTCGGATTTCGACAGCGGCATCAAGCTTGAAGCGGCAGTCCCCGACAGCGGTGTTGCATTGCATTCTGTTCAACAAGACGATGGTGCGACGCAGGAAATTGAGATTCTTGACAGCGGAATCACACTGGATTCATCATCGGGTGCAGACAGTGACTTCATGTTCGGGTCGGCCCTCCCGGAGAGTGGAGTCATTCTGGAATCCGAAATTTCGGGTGACGGACCTACTCTGGAAATCGAAATCCCGGACAGTGGCATTTCGCTGGAACCCGTGGCGACAGGCAGTGCGATTCATCTCGAATCTGCCGAACCAGACAGTGGCATCTCACTCGAACCCGATAATGCCGACAGTGGAATTTCGCTTGAGATGGATGTTCCGGACAGCGGAATCTCGCTGGAACCCGTCAACGCTGATAGTGGGATTGCATTGGAACCCGTAGCCGCAGACAGCGATGTCTCGCTCGATTTTTTACAGGCCGACAGCGGGATTTCTCTCGAAGCAGAGAAGCCCGACAGCGGCATTACGCTTGAGAAAGATGACAGCGGAATCCGGGTCGAAGCGAGCGACAGTGGAATCACGTTTGAGGATGACGTCTTCGAACCAGCCGCGACCTTGTCCGAAGACGACGATGGCGACTTTGAATTGATGTCCGATGACGAAATGGATCTGGACGGCGGAACTCAAACCCTGAGTTTGTCGAGTGAACACGCGCTCGACTCCGGCTTTGATGTCAGTCTGGCTGACCCGGAGCAGACGACAGAATTGCGTTTCGACGGAGCCAGCTCCGGAGAAATCGATGTTGTCAAAGGACGAGGCCGGGCGGCTCTTCCATCGCAGGCGTTAAGCCTGAGCGAGGCATTCAAGCTTGACGAACCGCTCGAAGTCGAAGACCTCGATATTTCTGAAGACCTTGACGCCGCATCCGGCGGTTTCAGCGATGAATTTGCGGAAGTTGACGAAGACGTTCTCGAAGCGTCCGATGCAGACTTTTCCGATGCCGAAGCTGTCTCGGTCGACGAAGGCGACGAATTCAGCGACAGTGAAGTGGTGGCCCCTGTTGCAAAAACGCGGGCTGGTCCAAGAGAGCCTGCATGGGGGATGTTGGCCGTGGCACCCATCATCGGAGCGTCGGTCTTCATGATGGCAACGGTCATGATTCTCTGGGGAGGCATCGCCACTATGTGGACGGGTGCTGAAGCTCCAGGCCCCGCAGGAATGCTGATTTCAACTCTGGCAGGACTTATCGGCAGTTGATTTGAGAATTGCGGCCGACTGCGACACCGTCGACATTCGATGAAGGCACGGCTATTGAGTTCGCTCGGCGCCAGTCGCTTTCAGCGTCGGATGCAGTACAAATGGTTCATTCCGCGCAGCATCAGGCGGTCCCCGTGAACGGCGGCTGACGCCCGGAAGAGGTCGTCTTCAAGTCGACTCGTTGAAAGCACTTTGAGTTTTGGGCCTGGTGCGATTGCCACTG
>JANXOO010000304.1 GCA_025353525.1 Schlesneria sp.
ATTGACTTGTCGTGATCCACGCGTTTTGAGCGTGATAGTTTTTCAGCGAGTTCTGACGAATCCGATCAGCCCGCATTCGCACCGAACTGTCGATCTGTGCGACATACGTTTCCAGTTCGGCATCGAGAATCAATGCCCGGTTGTCGCGAGCATCGTAGAAGGCACGCGACGCACGAATCACGTTGTTCAACTGACGCACTTCGTCCCGCTGACGAATGACGATATTTCCTTCGAGATAGACCTGATAACTTTGTTCAGGGCGCTGCATCTGATCCTGCGAGAATTCTTCGGTCATCACGACGGCGTTGTCGGCCATCAGATCGACGACGCCGAAGTCGTATCCGCGATCCAGTCCGATTCCCTCGACCAGAATATTGACACCGCCAGTGATCGACGTCACCTGCTCAACCGGTGTCGTATCCTTCGACGGTTCGCTGGTGATATTGAGCGGACTGCCAAAGCTTCGGGGCGAGACACGAATCCGCCGCATTCCCGTCACGTTTTGAAGTTGGACCGTTCGCCAGGTCGGCTCGAGGCCGTTCGATGCCGGAACCGTCATCTGTGTTTGCTGCAGCTTGCTACGAGTCGCCCCCGGTTTGTGCTCGACAGCCCGCTTGTAGAGCGGATCATCCTGGCCCGGACGATCAGAGACTCGACCTCGTACCTTCAGAGTAATTCCGCGAGCGGCATCGAGTTCCAGCCAATGTGACGCTTTGGTCTGCGAGCCATCGGCACTGTCGATCCGGACATCTCCTTCGAGGTAAACCGTCAGCCGGTCGATCTTGTGCTGCGAATCATCGGATTCGTGCGCCCAGACCACCATGCTTTCGGCGGCATAGGCGGATTCGCCCTGTTCGATGCGACAACGGCCACGAAACAGTGCGGTCGTTCCGTTGTCATCGCTCCATTCCTGACTCCACTCTGCGGCAATCCGGACGGGCGCTGCCGGTTGACCCGTTAGAGTTTCATCCGACGCAGCGCGAGTCGGGGCGCGCGAAAACATCACAGCGACTGCGGTTAAAATCGCAGACGCAATCAGCAACCAACCGGTCGAAAACTGGTGGTTTTTGCCCGCCACGGGCACTCCCGATCTGAAGGGTTAAAAGGCAAAATTCTGAAATGAGATTCAAGAGTCACAAAGCGAAGACCGACAGATGCCGGCTCCGACAGGGGCGGGAGTATAGGTGAGAGTCAAAAAACGGTCAATTTGGCTTCCGGCAGACTTTGCCGATTGTGGTTTGGGGTCATTTTAGCAACAGTGCAAGTCGCCGCAGAACTTCAATGGTTTTGAATCCTCGGCCTGGCGTATGACTCAACACGCATCCGCTTAAGGGATTTTTGGGCAGTTGGCTCGACAATAATGTCTTTTGTTTGGCCAGGTCCCCGGGCCGTTTGCCGCTGCGATTACATGTCGGATTGTAATGGAAAGGACGTGCCAGCGAGAAATCACAGCTTGCAAATCAGCGTCAACATGAGCCAAGACTTGCCAATTGGAGCCATCGTTTTGCAGCGCAAGTGCATCGCACGCATTTCAATTGGAGTCACAACCAACGTTGATATCAGTAGTTGCCACGTTTTTTCGGTAAACATTCGCCGAATGCGTGGGCGAACCTTTGCGTCGTCACGGGAAGCGCAGGAAAAGATTGTCTTGGAGTTTTTGGCTTTCCGCCATTCATTGGCGAATTGTCTTAAGACGAGTTTTCGTCAACTCGGCGATCTGGGTTGGCGGGGTTGCCTGTCTGCCTGATTTGCAATTCGGAGAGACGATCGTCGGACATGTTCCAGGGAAGAAATGGCGTCGGATCAGTGGGCGACTCGCCGCCCGAGTTGGCGCACGCTGTGAGATACCAATTCAGCCAGTCTCGCGGGTTGATCTTCCACAGAGCCAACGTCGCAAAGATCGAAAACTGCATCATCGCCAGACGACCCGACCATTCGGCTCCGCTACCGTAGTAGTTTTTGCGTCTCACGGCGGGGTTGCGCATCAACCGCTCACCATAATTGTTGTCCAGTGGAATGCGAGGATCGTCGAGAAATATCGTCAGACCGCTCCAGTGTTCATTGAGGCTTACCAGCATTTTGCGACAGGGATTGCGGAGTGTCTCGTCGGCCAACTCGGCATGGCATTGAGCAGCCATCGTCTTGATGTGATCGCGCAAGGCGGTGTCGGCTCGCGCGAACTCGGCGGAACCGGACGTGTGTCGCAGCCGTTCGCGATTGAGGCGGTACAGTTCGCGAATTTTCAACAGCCACGCCAGAGCCCAGGCGATCAATTCCGGGAATCCCTTGCCGACTCGCACAAAATCCCGACGCACATGAGCCCAGCAAAAAGCCGGCAACAGGTGGCCGCTTTTGACCTGTGACATCGCTTTGAAAGCGCTGTAGCGATCCACCATCAGCACTCCTTGCGTGGCCTCCGCAAAATGCGATTCGGGAACATCGTGGCTGCGGGTTGGGTCCAACACATACAGGACCGTATCCTGACCGGCGAACAGCCAGAGCCACCAGCGATGGCCGGTTTTTCCCGCCGTTTCCGAGAACACGCACCAGCGAGTTTCGTCCGTTTGAAAATGAGTTGACTCCAATTGACGGACGCGAATCGCCTCGTAAATCGGAGTGAAGAGCGGTTCGATGCGTTTCAACCCATCCACAATTGTTCCGGGAGCCAGCGACAGTCCCAATAACTCCATCTGTTTGATCACCCGATGCATGGGACGTTGAAGATGAAACTTCTCCAGCAACAAGTGGTTCCACAGACTCGTCCCATAAATGCTCTTGGGAAGCAGCTTGGCTGGCAGAGGCGCGGTCACTGTCCGCAGT
>JANXOO010000379.1 GCA_025353525.1 Schlesneria sp.
ACAACACTCGGGCAACGGACGCACGGCAAGACCGTCAATATCGAGACGGACATCCTGGGAAAATACGCGAGGAAGTTCCTCGACCAAACGGCAACCACAGGCTGAAGTTATTGGTCGATCGACGCACCGTGTTATGTACAGTCAAACAGGAATGATCGAAAGCAATGTGCCCGTTTTCGGCCGCATTCAACCGTCAGTTCACCGTCCCTGGCCACGACGTGGCGGGCCCCCGTCCCCCCGTCCCGGTTTGAAATCGCGCCGCGGTGGCTGGCCAGGCATCGCCTGAACACGGCGACCTCGCAATCGAACACCCTGAACGGAGTCGAGAATCTGTTCGGCGGAATCGGCGGCAACCTGTACGAAACTGACTGTTGCCAGAATCTGGATTCCTCCAATAACTGTTCGGGGAACTCCCGCTTCATTTGCGATACAGCCGACGAAATCGCCGGGTGAGACACCCGCGTTGTCGCCGATATTGAATTTGATCCAGACGCCGGTGTCATCGATTCGAGGAGCGGGACCCGTATTCTCGCCTCGCCCGGTCACTTCGCGCGGCTTCGTCATTCGCGGCGGACCTTCGTCGTAATCCCGTCGCGCCGGGCTGCGATCGAACGAATCAGTTCTCGGTGGTCGTCGCTGAGTTCGCGGATCGTCTTCGGCGATTCGTTCAGGAGCTCGAGTGCTCTCGCCCGCCAGCAGATGCATCAATGCAGAGACGATTTCACCTGGTGCGTGACCCGCTTCGATCAGGTCTTCCAGAAGTTTGTCTTGCGGTTTGAATTCGCCCGCCTGAATCGTGTTATGCAGCGATTCGACCAGTCGGCTGGCGTGCTTCTCTTCGAGTTCTTCGAGACGTGGCACCGAAACTCTTGGAATTTTGGCTTTGGTAAACCGGATGATCTGCTGCAGTCGCCCGAACTCACGACCACTGACCAGGCTGATCGCTTTGCCACTCTTGCCCGCCCGACCAGTCCGTCCGATGCGGTGAACGTAATCCTCGGCATCGTGTGGCAATTCGTAGTTGAAGACGATTTCCAGGTCGTCAACATCCAGCCCTCGTGCAGCAACGTCGGTCGCGACAAGGATCTCGATTTTTCGATCGCGAAACCGCTTCATCGTTCGTTCGCGCATCGGTTGAGTCATATCGCCATGAAGTTTGTCCGCCGCGTATCCTCGAGCGATCAGCGCTTCCGTCAATTGGTCGACCTGAATCTTCGTAAATCCGAAGACCAGGCCATAACGAACTTCGTGCAGATCAAGCAGCCGGCACAAAACTTCGGTCTTTGATCGATAGTCGACCTCGACGTATGACTGTTCAATCGCCGGGATATTCATCGCGGTCGATTCGATTTTCACGGTCACCGGATCGGTTGTGAAGCGTTCGATGATCTTGCGAATCGGTGGCGGAACCGTTGCTGAGAAGAGGACGATCTGCCGTTCGGTCGGCACCGTTTCGAGGATTTTCTCGATATCTTCGCGAAAACCCATATCCAGCATGCGGTCGGCTTCATCCAGCACAACCATTTTGACTTCGTTCAGCTTCAGCGTTCCTTGCTGAATGTGGTCGATCAATCGACCTGGCGTACCGATCACGATTTGTGGGCCAGCCTTCAGGCCACGAAATTGATGGTCGTAGCTTTGACCTCCAAAAATGGGAAGTTCACGGACCCCCTTTTTGAAATACGCCAGTTTGGCGATTTCTTCGGCCACCTGCGACGCCAGCTCGCGCGTCGGGCACATCATCAATACCTGAACCGAACGGACGGCCGGATCGGCCAATTCGACAGCAGGAATTCCAAACGCCGCAGTCTTGCCGGAACCTGTCTGGGATTGTCCGATGACATCGCGACCGTCGAGCAGTGGTGGAATGGCTTCTGCCTGAATGGGCGAAGCCTGTTCGAACCCCATGCGTTCGACAGCCTTCAGTACTTCGGGCGAGAGCCCCAATTCAGAAAACAATTTTTGTGTCATACAACAATTCTAACGGGAACGGCGACACGATCACAGTATGGAACGCCAGGGAACCAACGACTTCTCCGACATCCTGGTTGAATCGTACACATTATGACGGTCGAATCGACGCATCCTGGCGGAATGCCAGAAGATTTCAACTCGAAAAGTCCCTTGAAGAACCTGGCCAATGAGACGAATCAAACGAGGGCTCTCACGGCTTTTTCCGCGACCGGTATTTCCTTTCCTGCCGGTCGCCCCAGGGGTTTTGTTTCATGAATTTCCGCAGCCGGACGCCACACAGGCCGTTTAGTGTTCCCTTGGCGGCGACTCTCCTCTATTTTATCGTCGCACGCACTTTACACGGGATAAATTGATGGCTGTCAAGAAATCGCTCGATGAAAAACTGCGATCGATCCATGCTGACCCGCAAGGATCGCAGGAGTTCATTATTGCGGATGCCAAAGACGCTGATATGGCATTCGGGATGTCGGGTCCGGGGGTCGTCAGATCAGGTGCATCGCCCGAATCACACGCGGGCGAAGTTCGCTTCAAAACGCTCGCCGAATACCGGGACCAGATTCGTCAGGTCATCGATCAACAACTGGTCGATATCGTGCTGATGTCAGCCAGTACATCCGAGCAATTGGCCGTCAACGAACGCCTGTTCGAGAATTCTCTGATCACGCCAGCCGCGCGTGCGAATGACGCGACTGATGTGCATGTGCCGCGCGGGGGGACCGTTCATACTGAACCCGCGCGACCGTTTCGATCGGCTCATATCGATCACATGCAATGCGGACACCTCGACTGTTCGACGGCCGAACGCGTACTGGGCGCGAACCTGGGATTGTATTCGGTCACGTTTACGAATGATCTGGTACGCGACCTGGAAACGCTGACCCGGTACAAGGAGTTTCGTGAAGAGGCCGAACGCAAAGGGTTTCGACATTTCCTGGAAATCTTCGATCCCAACGTCCCTGATGCAGTTGCCGAAGGGAAGTTGCCAGGATTCATCAACGATTTGATCGCTCGAACATTGGCCGGAGTTGCCCGGGCAGGACGACCGGTGTTTCTGAAAATCGTTTACCACGGTCCCAAAGCGATGGAAGAACTGGTTGCGTACGATCCACATCTGGTGGTCGGAGTCCTGGGTGGAGCCGCAGGGACAACACTCGACGCCTTCCAGCTGTTGCATCAGGCAAAGAAATATGGTGGCCGGGCGGCTCTGTTCGGACGGAAGATCAATCAGGCGGAAAACCAGTTGGCATTCATAGAATTCCTGCGCCTCATTGCCGATGGTGTCATCGAGCCTGTCGAAGCTGTGAAAGCCTACCATTCGGTCCTGCAAAAACTGCAGGTGACTCCGGTGCGGACGCTGGAGCAAGACCTCACCAACCAGACAAACGTCATGAGTTATGGACGCAGCACAACGACGACGATCAGCATTCCGGAAACGTCCGTTCAGCGACCTTCCGGACCAGTTTCATCGCCATCAGGATTGCCGGCGGCTCCGGTACTGGATAAAGCAGCGAAGAATTTGCCAACTGACAATCCTGATTTCTCGAAAATGACATCCGCTCAGCGCCTGCAGTATCATCTTGATCGACTGAACCGGTCACTTGGATGACCGACTGATGCCATCGGTCGTGATTGCTGCGCATGGCGACGCTCGCGACAATTGCACGAGACACTGTTCCCGGGCAAATTTGGCGAGAAGTTCGAGTCACACAAACAGGTGAAACTCATGGATCAGGAAGCCGTTGACGAGAAACTGGCACGATTTCGGACCGCTCTGGATCAACTCATTGAACGGCTCTCAGGGGACCGGTATGTCCTCGCCGTCGTCCTTGTGGGAAGTCTTTCGGAAACGACGATCTGGCGCCGTGAGTCCCTTGGATTATGGATCATCGAAGCAGACGGTGTCAGTCGCCGGTTGCGAAGCGATGGCAATGACGAACGCACGTATCGCATTCTGGTCGAGAACGGAATCAATATCCACGCCGAGGTTATTCCCCGCAGCCGATTCAAACAGATGGTGGAAGGGTCGTCGCGAACCGCGTTCTCTTGCAACTTTTTTGCCGAGCGAAAGCTCGTGTACAGCAACGATCCGTCGATCGACAAATGGTTTGACCAGGCCATCACCGTCGCGATCAAGGATCAGGAACGGGAGTTACTGGCGTTTTCGACCTGGACAATCCACGCTCATCGCCATGCGCATAAACGGCTCGAGTTCAAAAACGACATTGAACTGGCGAGTCAGGAAGTCCTGGCGGCGGCACACAGCGTCGCATACACCGAAATCATCCGCCTTGGACAGGTCTGGGAACAGGATGTGATCTATCGTGCCATCGAATCCAATCCGTCTCTGTTTCAAACGATTTACCTCGATGTTCTGTCACGTCGAACGAATCGCAAGGTCCTTGAATTGGCACTCCAACAGATCGATGACTATTTGGATCAGAATTACAAATTGCATCTCAAACCGTTGCTACATTACCTGAAGAAGGAATACCGGCTCGTTCCCCTGTCGGAAATCAGTGACTTCTTTGCATTCTCGGAAGTCTATCCCTGGCACCTGGAATCGGCCTGCGAATGGCTCGAAAGGAAAGGGCGGCTGCAGAAACTGTCGGCTCCGTTCAAGCTCACGAAACGCAGCCTGGATCAGGTCGAAGAACCCGCCTATTTTCTGGATACATGACAACAAATGCGATCGACGATAGAGGTTCAGGGCGCCCGCGAAAACAACCTGAAGAATATCACCCTTGAGATCCCTCGTGACAAGCTGATTGTCGTTACCGGTGTCAGCGGTTCGGGAAAATCATCCCTCGCATTTGACACGATCTATGCCGAGGGGCAGCGACGATTACTGGCGTCGATGTCGACGTTCGCCAAACGGTTCATCGGACAATTGAAAAAACCCGATGTCGATTTCGTGAATGGGCTCTCGCCTGTCGTCTCGATCGATCAGAAGACGATCGGATCGAATCCGCGTTCGACCGTCGGAACCATGACCGATATCTCGGATTATCTGCGGATGCTGTTCGCGATCCTGGGAACTCCGCATTGTCCCCTGTGCGAAGAAACCCTTCCCGTTCGCACGACCCATCAAATGCTGGAACACCTGCTTTCGTTGCCAGCCGGTTCCGAAGTCGAGGTTCGGACACCCGTTCACAAGATTTACGGCGAAGACTATGCGTACTTGTTCGAGCAGATTCGTATCAATGGCTATCGCCGAGCAAGAATCGACGGCCAACCTCGCGATCTGGGCGATAATATTGAACTCGACGAAGACGAAGACCATATCATCGAAGCCATCATCGATTCGTTTGTAATCGGGCCCGGAATCGATCAACAGGTCCTGAAATCGCTTGAAAACGGACTGAAGCTGGGTGACGGGTTGCTCGGTTTTCATATT
>JANXOO010000451.1 GCA_025353525.1 Schlesneria sp.
ACTGATGGTCAACAACGACCGCATCACGAAACTGAATGCCACGATGTTGATGGTTCATAAAGAGAGTTGATCGGGATGACCTGGGGGGAACCGCCGTATTGGCCAACGGGTTCGGGAACAGGTTTCACAAACGGGACCTTCAAAAGCGTGTGGTGCAAGTCGACAGCGGCAAATCTTGAGGTTGAGCGAAGGGCGTAAAAAATGTGTGGCATTTCCAGTGACGTTCTGACAGCGTCTTACCAGGCCTATCTGGATCAGTTGACTGCAGCAGGAATCCTGATTCCACTGGGCGTCAAAGGACTCTACGGACACAGCGGTGTCTTTGAAGATGTGATCGAGCGGTTCGAACGGGCGGTGACGCGTCGCGGAGCCCATTTCAAGGCGGAAGTCATGCGCTTCCCGGCGATTCTGAACCGTCAGCACTACCTGAAGACGAATCACATCGAAACATTCCCCGACTTGATGGGGTCGGTTCACAGCTTTACCGGCAACGAACGCGATCACGTGCAAATGCTTCAAAAGCGGGAGCGAGGCGAGGACTGGACACGGGATCTGACGCCGACAGAAGTCATGATGACGCCAGCAGCCTGCTATCCGCTCTATCCCACAGCGACCGGAACGTTACCGGAAAACGGTCGAACCGTCGACCTGAGGTCGTTTGTGTTTCGACACGAACCCTCGATCGATCCGGCTCGCATGCAGATTTTCAGACAACGGGAATACGTTCGGCTCGGAACGGCCGAACAGGCACTGGATCATCGAAATTACTGGTTGAAGACTGGCGAAGAGATCCTGAATTCAGTCGGCCTCAAAGTCGAAGCAGTCGTCGCCAACGATCCGTTTTTCGGGCGTGGCGGACGCATGATGGCCGTCAGCCAAAAGGAACAGGTTCTGAAGTACGAACTCGTGATAGCGATCGCCAGCTCCGAAAAACCGACGGCAATCACTTCGTGCAATTGTCACCTGGACCACTTCGGGCATTCATTCGGGATCAAGACTGCAGACGGCCAGTATGCACACTCCGCCTGCGTCGGATTCGGACTGGAACGGATCGCTTTGGCCCTGTTCAAGACACACGGTTTCGATCCTGATCACTGGCCGTCCGATGTCCGGAATGTACTCGAATTGTGAAAGATCACGTTTTCCCGCTTCGCCGGAGTTCAGCAGTCTGGCTGACTATCGAAGAAATCGCACGCGAATGATGACACGAAACGTATTCCCTCTCGACCCGAATCGCTATGACCGGCATGTCATCCATGCCGGTGATCGCCAATGGGCCGAGACGAATTGTTATGTCGACGTCTGGATCGAACTCCTGCACGCATGGAAGTTCGATCCGATCGCTGCATTGCCGTTCACATTGTCGATCGACTTCGAAGGGGATCAGTGGACGTTTTTCAAGTTTCCGCTGTCGCACCTCGACGATCTCTATTCGCTCGACGTACAGGAATTGGCGATCTGGCATCCTTTGGAAAGCCACCTGGAAGAACAAGTCGGAATGGGACGCCCGGTCCTTGTTGAACTGGATTCGTACTTTCTGCCCGATACGGCCGGAACGTCGTATCAGCGCGAGCACGTGAAATCGACAGTCGCTGTGATTGCGATGGATGTCTCGAAACATTCCATGGGATATTTCCACGGCCAGGGCTACTATCACCTGTCAGGTGACGACTTCGACAACATTCTGCATCGAAACGGAAAACCACATCCGTCGGTTCTGCCACCCTACGTCGAAATTGTCAAACGCCGTACCCGACCGTCTCCAACGGGTGATGCACTGACGCAGGCATCGCTGGATCGCCTGCGGGAAGTGCTCCGAAGACTTCCGGATACAAATCCCTTCGAGAAGTTTCGCCCCAAATTTGAATCGGATCTGACGTGGCTCGCCGATCGACCGATTGAAACGTTTCATCAGTACTCATTTGCAACATTGCGTCAATTCGGTGCCTGTTACGAATTGACGACAACGTACCTGAGATGGTTGCTCCAACGAGGAGTGACTGGTCTGGACCCTGCGATCGGACTGTTCGAAAGTTTGTCGAATGGTGCGAAGACGATGCAATTCCAGTTGGCCCGCGCGCTGGCCCGAAAGCGGCCGATGAATCTTGCGGCGGTCGATCAAATGGCAGAGTCCTGGCAAGTGGCGATGGACGATCTTAAATCGCGTTTTTTGACTTCCGATTGAAAGCGAACGAACGATGAAATCGCTCGCCCTCCAATCGAGCACAAATGCCGCGACGAAGACAACGATCCTGGGAGAATGGACGTTCTGTTCGCGCGCACCGGGGGCGATCTCGAATCCCGAACAACTTGATGACACGGACGCCGACTGGATTGTCGCTTCTGCTCCAGGAACCGTCGCGGGCGCTTTGGCCAACGCGGGGCAATGGGACATGAATCGCCCCCCGTCAATCGACGAATTCGATTGGTGGTATCGAACCCGATTCAATGTATCGGACGATCTGGCGAGCCAACTTTGCCGACTCTGTTTTGACGGACTGGCAACTTTGGCAGAGGTCTGGCTTAACGGCGAACAGTTACTGGTTGCCGAGAATATGTTCTGTGCGTACCAGATCGATGTTTCGCACCGTCTTCATTCGCAAAATACGCTGGAAATCGGCTTTCGGTCGATCACTTCCGACGTTCAGAAGAAGCGTCCGCGTCCTCGCTGGAAGACGAACCTTGTCAGTCATCAACAGTTGCGCTGGCATCGAACATCGCTGCTCGGCAGGATGCCAGGTTGGTCACCACCGGTTCCTGCCATCGGACCATGGCGCTCAGTCCGGCTTGAATCGGGCACGGCATTATTGTCAGAACTTCAATTGCGAACGAGCCTCGATGCGACGACAGGCGTTGTGAGTTTCAAAGCAAGACTGGAGTCCGTATCAGAAATCGACAGGGCAACACTGCGCGTCGGTACGCTTGAAAGCGAACTGAGCGTCAAACGAACAGAAAACGGATTGACCCTGAGCGGCGAATTACGATGGGACGACGTACCGCTGTGGTGGCCGCACACTCACGGAGATCAACCGCTGACCGAATGTCGCGTGGAACTCGAAACGGGTTCAGAGCGCATCGGGATCGATTGCGGCCGCATCGGTTTTCGCACATTGCGAGTCGAATCGCTCGACGAATTCTCGATCGAACTGAACGGTCAGCCGATCTATTGCCGAGGAGCGTGCTGGACAGTTTCAGACGTATTCGACCCGAACGGAAATGAGGCGACGCTTCGTCGCGATCTGACACTCGTCCGCGATTCCGGCGCGAATATGCTGCGAGTCATTGGTACGATGGTCTATGAGAGCGACACGTTCTATCGTCTGTGCGATGAACTGGGTCTGCTTGTCTGGCAGGACTTCATGTTTGCCAACATGGACTATCCGGTGGACGATGCCGCGTTTTCCAGGAACATCACGGCTGAGGCGACGCAACGGCTTTGCCGACTGTCTCCACACCCTTGCGTCGTCGTCTATTGTGGCAGCAGTGAAATCGAGCAACAGGCTGCGATGCTGGGCGTTCGCCGCGACTTATGGCGGAACGAATGGTTCGGCGACCAATTGCCTCGACTGTGCGAAGCGCTTCATCCTGGTACTGTGTATGTCCCGTCATCACCGTCCGGGGGTGTGCTGCCGTTCCACCCGTCGTCGGGCATCAGCCACTATTACGGTATCGGAGCTTACCGGCGATCCCTGCTCGAATTGCGACAGGCGGATGTCCGGTTCACGTCAGAGTGCCTCGGGTTTGCAAATCTTCCCGAACCGGAAATGGTCAATACGATTACCGGAGGAATGACTCCCGTAGTCCATCACCCGGTCTGGAAACAGCGAGTACCTCGTGATACGGGTGCGGGCTGGGACTTCGAAGACGTGCGCGACTTTTACTTTCAGTCCCTGTATGGACTCGACCCGGTCACGGTTCGATCAAGCGACACGCACCGCTATCTCGATCTAAGCCGCATTGTTCCCGGCGAAATGATGGCAAAGACGTTTTCGGAATGGCGCAGCAGCCATAGCCGCAATCGAGGTGGTCTGGTCTGGTTTTTCAAAGATCTTTGGCCAGCGGCCGGATGGGGAATTGTCGACAGTTCGGGTATTCCAAAAGCGGCGTATTATTCGCTTAAACGCACATGGCAGGATCGCCAGCTGACTATGACCGACGAAGGATTGAACGGACTGCACCTGCACATCATTAATGAGCGATCTGACGAACTTGCGGGATTTGTCGAGGTCACACTACTGAAGGAACCGAACGTCGTCGTGGCTCGAAAAGAAGTTCAAATTAATGTGTCGGGGCGAGGGCAACAACTTCTGAATGCCGATGAAATACTCGGTGGATTTTATGATACGAGCTACGCCTATCGATTCGGTCCTCCCCAGCACGATGTCGTTTCCGCAACACTCTTCGATATCAATCGCGAAGTCGTCAGCGAAGCATTTCACTTGATACGTCGACCAGTATCGATGATTGGGGCAGCGAAGGTCGAGATATTTGCTGAATGGACTGATGAAACAGAATGCCGAGTGACCATTCGTTCCGAAAGGTTTCTGTATGGTGTCCGATTGAGTGCGAGCGGATTTCAGCCGGATGACAACTACTTCCATCTCCTTCCCGACCGGACAAAAACCGTACGCTGCAAGCGGCTTTCGAATTCGGCTCTGTTTCGAGGTGAACTGGAAGCTCTGAATCTCGATTCCTCGATTTCCATCCCGACGCCGGGGAAAAGGAGCGGACCGTGATCATGTTGGCGACCGCCATCGAAGTCGCAAGCGAACACAAAGGCAAACCGGATGACGGGTTGTCTTTTGATGCGATTCGTCGCACAGCCTGTTATGTGCCGACGGGATCGGGATCACTGTTTGCCTGGCTTCACGAGCGTTCAGACAATCCAAATGTCGAACATGGTGTCATTATTTGTCCGCCAATCGGTCACGAACAATTGCACTCGCATCGAGCCCTGCGTCATCTGGCCGATCACCTGGCGATGGAATCGGTGCCTGTATTGCGATTCGACTGGAGCGGAACGGGGGATTCCCCTGGAAACGACGAAGATCCGGACCGCTATTCAACATGGTTGTCCGATATTACAAACGCGGTTCAGTGGATGCGACACACATGCGGCTGCCACCGCGTGACACTGATAGGTCTGAGGATGGGTGCGACACTGGCCGCGCTGGCGACAACCGATTGCGAAGTCGACAACCTCGTCCTATGGGCACCGGTCCAGAAGGGACGGACTTACGTTCGCGAAATGAAGGCAATCGGGCTGACATCGGCCGTCTCGGTGGTGGCAACGTCAGATCGAAATCAGGATATCGAAGCAGCGGGATTTACGCTCGGTTCCCGGACAATCGCCGACCTCGGTCAAATCGAACTCCAGTCTTTTCGACCACAATGTCGCAGAATACTCGTTGTTGTCCGCGAAGATCTTCCTGACGGACATCAACTCTGTGATGAATGGGCAACGGCCGGGATTGACGTCGAACAGATTGCTTGTCCGGGCTATTTCGAAATGATGACCGAACCACATCGCACGGAAGTTCCGCAACAGGCCATATGTGATATTTCCAACTGGATTTCACACGTCATCAAGTCGCAGCAGGGACTTGACGAGGCCAAGGATTCCGTTCGACCTCGTTTGACGCGGATGTCCGAAACGACATGCAAATCACTCGACACTCAACCGGAATGCGATATTCGCGAATCGATTTTTGAAGTCGATTGTCAGCCGGGATTGTTCGGCATCATCACTGAGCTGGCAACTTCTGTCGAGAACGAACTTCCAATCGTCGTACTGTTGAATGCAGGATCGGCAAATCGGACCGGACCTGGTCGATTGAACGTTTTCATGGCACGACATTTCGCGTCGATCGGATTCCGCTGTTTGCGACTCGATCTGGGAGGAATCGGCGACAGTCCTTGTGAGTCCGCAGGTCGCGAAAACGACCCCTATCCGGCGACGGCGTTCAGGGATATTGATCGGACAATCGAAGAACTGGTACGTCGGTATCCAACAAAGAGAATCGTGTTGATGGGGCTTTGCTCGGGCGCGTATGCGGCATTTCAGGCGGCGGCACAACTTCCGAATCGGGCGCTGATTGAGTCGGTGCTGATCAATCCCCTGACGTTCTTCTGGATGGATGGTATGACGCTGGAGACTGCTCCGTCGAAGCAATTAACAACGTTTCACTACCATATCGGCGCGGCGATTCAGCCGAGAAAGTGGCTGAAGCTGGTTTCCGGGCGGAGCAAAATCGGCATCGTCGGGGCCATTCAATTGCTCGCGTGTCGACTGAAGTTGCTGAATTTGTCGCCCCGCGAAAGTCGAAAGCCGGTAATGGAAGACCAGTCGTCATCGAGCATTTTTCATCCACCGGTGGAAGACCTGTCGGCAGACTTGCGGCGAATCGCTGATACAGGTCGACATCTTGCAATGTTTTTCTCAAGTTCGGACCCGGGGTTCGGCATTCTGAATTTTCATGCACGACGCGAGGCAACGCGGCAGCGATCATCCGGTCGGCTGAATGTCGGGTTTATCGACAAAACAGACCATACATTTTCAACACGGGCGGCTCGATCCGATCTGATCCAGGCGGTTTCAGCCTATCTGGTTCGTCGGTATTCGGCCAAGTGAAACAGCACGCGAACGGAGTAATGTCGACCAAACAGCAAACCGTGACACCAGAATCCGGAATCGTCGACTGCAACCATACCCCTATGTCCGGCAATTCGAAAACGGCTGGTGTTCTCGTGTGGTATGTTCGTTACATCTGCGAGGGAATGCCTGTTTTTCCTTCGAGGATCTGAATTAAAAGATTGTCGTGCGGCCAGGGATGACCACGATGCTGCGTGAATGCTTCGCCATATTCCACTCCGATCTCACGTCCGCGTTCCGACGACCAGCGACGACATCCGTCGAGGTATTCATCAAGGCCATGCTGGCGACGCAACCACGCTCGCTGGCTTTCGTGGCAGGCGAGCATTTCGAGTTTCGTTTCAAACGTTGCGGTCACATCAATAATAAAATCTGTCGGTAGGGGTCGCCCGAAATAGTCGATTCCCTGAATGGCATCAACATAGTACAGATGCGGGACCCGGGTCGTCGGCGGAGCGGGATCCCATTGTCCCGTTTTGTAGTTCGGGCAGCTTGCGTTGAAACAGGCGTCTCGTACAAGGCGACTGGTCATTTCGTGGTCGCTCATATAATCAACCGGAGGCGCTGTCACAACGATATTCGGGCGGGCTCGGCGGATGACTTCGGTCACCCTTCGGCGGCTCTCGTTATCGACGATGATCGACAGATCCCGAAATTCAAGGCAGGTGTAATCTGCACCGAGAATGTCGGCCGCGCGTTGGGCTTCGATGCGGCGTACCGAGGAAATTTCTTCGGGTGACAGTTCGGCACTACCACAATCGCCCGGCGTCATCGTCGCCACTGAAACCGCGCAACCGAGTTGTTTGAGCCTTAAAAGCGTCCCCGCGCATTGCAATTCGATGTCATCCGGATGCGCGTGGATCGCGAGAACTCGTACGTTGCCGTCAATTGTGTCGGTCATTCTCAGTGAGTCACTCCTCAAAATCCTGTTATTGGCAAACTCGCCCGAATTGAAACCGTGCCAAACACGTTGGAAAACACGTTGGAAAACTCGTTGGGCCGGATCAGCGGTAGATTTGAGGTCGCGGGAGTCCGGCGAGCGATTCCTGGCGGTGACCGGCGCCACCGTTGGAAATCGAAAGCCTGGCTTCATTTTCGCGGGCTTCCGTAGGCAAGTTGGCCAATCGGGGCCTGAACGTAACGAGCAGCATCAACGGCAAATACCACAGAACATAAATGCCCCCTTGGTCGGGATACCAGAACTGGGTGGCCACGATGATTGCGGCCGAATTGGCAAGCAATGTTTCGATGTTTTTTTTCAGTGGCCAGATTGTTAACGACGCAAGGACCACGACAAATGTTGCAAAGACCGGAATTCGATAAGCAGGGTTATAGAGACTCCAGAATCCGACTCCGCCATCGGCCTGGAATTTGAGGACGCTCCAATCGATCGAACCGAGTGTCTGCCGGGTGAAACTGTGCGAATCGGCTGACGTGAGAACGAGGCTGCCAAGCAGGACTGCACCGACAAGAACCAGGGCCAGCCCGAATTTCATCGCACCGCGCTTCCAGTAGAATGCCATCCAGATCGGTAACAAAAAGACAGGGAAGAACAGCGTCCCGCAGGCGAGTCCCAACAGGCCACCGGCAACCGTGGGACGGTGATGCATGGCAACCGCCCAAACAATCAGCGCGGCAGGTAGCAAATGGTTGACCTTTGTGACGTCGTAGGCAGTGGCAGGTAACAGCAGGTAGAGCGTACCCATCGCCAGGCCCAGATTGGTGTCGCTGAAATGCCAACGGCCGACGGCGATCAGGCCGAACAATACGGCAAGATGCGAAAGGAATGCCATGGCACGAGCGGCGGCAATCTGCGCACCGCCGGTCAAAGGAACGACGGTTGTCGCCAGCAATCGTCCCGCAGGCCCCGTAACTGCCCCGGCGTCAACATCTTCCGTTGTCGCCGACGCGTCCTCGCGTTTGAGCAATCCATCAGCCTTGCGAACGGTCTGCATCGCCCCCGCGTCAGGATCTTCCGTCGCGATCTTGGTTGTCTGGAACAACATCGCCGCAGCACACAAGAAGGCCATCCCCGCCGGATTCAGGTTCTGTTCCATCCGGGGGCGTCGAGTTACCGTCCAGTCGAACAGCAATCGAAACAATAAAAAGCCGCTGATCGCGAACAACCAACAGTAGCCCAAGGTCGATCCAGATGCCGTCGATTTAACAAAAAGCAATCCGGGAGTCAGCGACAACAACAGCGACAAATCGAGGTTGCGAACCGACCACAGACGGCCGAATTTGAAGAAAACCGCCATCACCAGAATTGTAGAAAGCACGAACCACGTCGGTGGATTGACGTGATAGCCGCTCAGGATTTCTTCCATAACTGCACCTCAAACCGTCGACATCGACAGTCACCGAGGAACCGCATTGGTGAATAGTGCCGGGGCCAATTCCCGGAAATCCCGGAAAATCGACCCGCAGGACGGAAACAACAACGAACTACAGGATACGGTGTGCCGCCTAAACGTCAATCGGGAACTGCTTTCCCCCCTCAGGATCTGAATATCGACGGATGCAATTATCGCAATCCGGCAATCTGAGGGGTCTATTCTGTTTCAAAGTAAGTGGCGTACGACTTGAACGTTTCCCACAACGACACTTCCGCGATCGGAAGTTTATGAGACTTTGCAAAATCGTAGATCAGTTTCGCAATATTCTCTGCGGTTGGATTCTGCTCAATCAGAAAAACCGGCTCGCCCTGTTGCTGCAGGTACTTCGCGACCGGGTCGGCTTCGTGAAGGATCATACGATGATCCAGATTCGAATCGATCCAGCCCGCGACATGCTTCTTGATATCCGAAAAATCGACAAGCATCCCCCGGTGATCGAGTTGCTCACTCTCAAGGACGATCACGGCCTTGCCATTATGGCCGTGCAAATGCTTGCACTTGCCGTCGTAATTCAGCAACCGGTGTCCGTAGCAGAATTCAATTTCCTGTGTGACGCGAAACATTGTCAATCGTCCTCCATATCGACGCCGAGGATTTCGTCTTCAAATTCGTCCAGGTCGATTCCTTTATCGAGTGCGGTTGAAATCGCCTCTTCTCGTTCGGCTTTCGTGTGATCGTCAGCCTTGGATCGGAAGTAGAGCTTGATCGGCACTTCCTTGAATGGAAGGCGTTCTCGCAACACACCCAGCAGATACCGTTTGTAGTCCTCGTCGAACAGTTCCGCAGCATTGCATTTGATGACAATTGTCGGCGGCTCCGTCGACACCTGAGTCGCAAACAGGATTCGGGGCAAGCGGTTCATACGCATCGGCGGCGGTGCGTTTTTGATCGCCGCCCGAACCAGCTTGTTCAACTCGCCGGTTTTCGCCCGAAATCGCGATTGCTTGTAAATCGACTGGGCGAGATTGATCAGTTTTTTCGTGTTGCGGCCGTCTTTGGCCGTAATGACACAGACGGGGACGTGCCGCATATGCGAAAAGTTTTTGAACAGATATTCGGCCCAATCGGTCATTCCCGTCGATTCCGGGGCCAGATCCCATTTGTTGACGACGAAGATGCACGGTTTGTGTTCGTCGTGGATCTCGCCAACCAACTGTTTGTCGACCTTCGAAACAGTCTCCATACAATCGAAAAACATCAGTACGACATTGGCGCGGCGGATGCTGCGTTTGGCACGAGCCAGACCGTACCATTCGACGTTGTTCGCCAGACTTTTTCGCTTGCGTACACCGGGCGTGTCGATCGCAACAAAGGCCTTTTCGTCCATCAGGAATCGGACATCGATACTATCGCGCGTTGTCCCCGGAATTTCGCTGACAATAACGCGATCATCGTCGGCCAGTTGATTGATGAACGTACTTTTGCCGACGTTGCGTCGTCCGACAATCGCCAGCTTCAATTCCGGCACTTCGTCGAGGATCTCGCCTTCTTCCGCTTCCATATTGTCAGGCGGCGGCAGCGTCGACAGTATTGCCTTGAGCAATTCGTCCTGATTGCGGTTCCCCTTGACGCTGATCGTCACCATCCGTGCATCTGACATCCGGTGGAATTCCGCGACTTCCCGATCGACTTTTGGTGAATCGCACTTGTTGACGACCAGCAGTTTGGGCTTGTCGATCTTCCACAGTCGCCGACTGACTTCCTGGTCAAGTGCCGTAATTCCCGCCGGACCTTCAACGACGAACATCACGACATCGGCTTGTTCGATGGCGATCCGGATCTGAGTGTCGACTTCTTCGGTCAATTCGCCGACATCGACGATGCCGATTCCTCCCGTGTCAATCAGTTCAAAATAACGATCGTCGACGTGCATGAGATACGTGACGCGGTCGCGTGTGACCCCGGCCATCGGGTCGACAACAGAGACTCGCTTGTGTGCGAGCCAGTTCATGATCGAACTTTTGCCAACATTGGGTCGACCGACGATGGCAACTTTAGGAACGGACATTCTGCGGATCTCGACTTTTTCTTGAAATATGCGGTGCGCGGGCCAGACATGTGGCATTCATCGAAAGCTGCCTGCTGCGGTGAGTGCCGGAATGCTGTGCTATGCCTGGCAGTCCATCAGAATTCAATGATTGGCAAACGTCTTACATCATGCCGAGCGATGAATAATGGAACCGCGTATGATACCAGACCGCGAGCAAGACTTCAGCCCGCAGGGCAAAAGTTCCGTTAATACCCTGTAAGGCAACGCTTTGAAGCATTCTTTTCTGCACTTGCCACTGCTTGACCGTCTTCGGGCAAGAAGTGAACTTCTTCGGATGCGGTTTGCAAGCCAGGAGCACTG
>JANXOO010000455.1 GCA_025353525.1 Schlesneria sp.
AATTGGCCCACGGAAAGCGAGGCCGTATTCCAAACTCGGTCGCACCGATTCTGGCACGGCTGAAGCTGGATCGTCGAACCTGGTGTGAATTGGTGGGAACATTCGGTCGGCGGTTTTTCCACGTGGCGGGCGAACCGACCATCATCGATGCCACGCCCAGTCGGCTGAGTCAGCAGCGCTACTACATCCCCAGCCAGACTCGGGATCTCTATCAAGCGGCCCAATCTCCATCGACCACGACCACGACGACGGCCGCGTCGTAAGACGACAGACCATCCCGTGGGACGAACCGTTTTCTCGGCGACCGTTGATCCGCGGACTGCGCCCCACCAGCGCGCAGTCGACTCCTGAAAACGCCGTGTTGGCGATTTCCGTTATTGCTCCGAAGACAAAATCGAGGTTCACCAACCTGGTGGAGCGTCAATCGCCCTCCGAAATGATCCACAACTGTCATACAATCACGCGACCACCGATTCCGATGTGATGTGTCCCCGTTGTCCCCCCGTTGTCCCGTTGTGAAAATCGGAGTCCTGACGATGCAGGGATCTTCTCTGAAACAGAAGTCAAACACGCAAACGTCTTGTAGATAATGAGATGCGAATTGTCGCGACCGCCGGCATTGACCCTCACAAGTCCGGGTTGGTCTCTGGAAAAACCGATTTCGGGCTCTCGCAGATGTGCCGTGATCTTCCACATTACACCGTTCGGTCCTCCGAAATTCCTCAACCAGGGCTCGCGGTGAGGTACGAGCGGGAACATCGTTTGTCATAAGTTTGATTTCGTTGTGTCGAATGTCATCTTGCACGAATTCTCTCTGCCAAGAGGAATGTTTGATGACCTTACGTTGAAAAACGAACCTGCTCAGAACGTTGCGGCGATCGCCGGTAACGTTTCGTAAATCCCGTCTTTTTGATATCCACTTTGAATGGAGAATTTGACCATGATCGCACAGATTCAGCTGACCGACCGTAAGGAACAAGCCTTCGCCATGACATGTATCGCGCTCTTTTTTTGCTGGATCGGGTGGTTCGCGATATCAACTCATTTGGCCGTCGATCAAAACGAAATGAGTGCGGACAGTGTCGCAGCTCAATTCGCGAATTGCTTCAGAGCTCTCGAAGGCCTGTTCAAATCAAAGGCCGTTCGTGCGGCGGGAATGATCGCCGGCCTGATCAGCTCAATGATTCTGTTCGAACGAACACTCAGCCGATGCCAGTATCCAGACTAAAGCCACTACCCCGACCGAAGCCTGAGTCGGAACTTAAAAAACACCGTTCTTGCCGTTCCGTGTACTGGTATTCGGTGATAACGGCCACTCGAAAAGCAATTCTCATCAGGCGAACGTCAGGTACGGAATTACCAGTCATTGAAAAATTGCGTCAAACTGATGGCGACGCTAACTCTCCGGCGGTCTGGCTTCGCCAACGCAGCCAATGATCGGCCAATACGATTGCGACCATTGCTTCGGCCATCGGAATGAAACGCGGCAACAGGCAGGGATCGTGTCGGCCTTTCGTGCGAATCGTTGTCGCCACCCCCTGGTCGGTGACTGTCGGCTGCTCGATCGGCAAACTGCTGGTCGGTTTCACGGCGGCTCGCAGGATGATCGGCAGCCCTGTCGTGATTCCGCCCAGCATCCCTCCGTGGCGATTCGTCTTGGTTGTGATGCTGGCGCGGCCCGGGTGATCGGGAGAGTGACTTGTCCCGCTCGCCAGATCACCGTCTGTTGCCGGGATGAAATGGTCGTTGTGTTGGCTACCTCGCATTGTGACGCAGCCAAAACCGATACCGTATTCAACTCCCAAAACGGCAGGCAGACTGAACAATGCCTTCGCGAGATCCGCCTTGATCTTGTCGAACACTGGTTCTCCAAGTCCTGCAGGGATATTCGACGCCACAATTTCTGCAGCGCCTCCAATCGAATCGCCATCCTTGCGAATGGACTCGATCAATTCAATCATCCGCGAAGCCGCTTTGAGATCGGGGCATCGAATGATGTTCGGTTCACCATTCGGCAGCGTTTCGACTTGAGCCAGCGTCACTCCTGCAGGCTCGGGAATATCTGCTTTGACGTCGCCAACCTGAGTCACATAGCCGACAACGCGACCGCCGAACGCCTGTTCGAGGATCTTTTTGGCAACAACACCTGCGGCGACGCGAACGGTGGTTTCCCGGGCACTTGACCGACCGCCCCCACGATAGTCGCGAAAACCATATTTCGCGTCAAAGCTGAAATCGGCGTGACCTGGCCGGTAGATATGCTGAATGTCCCCGTAATCCTTGCTCCGTTGATCCTGGTTTCGGATCAGAATCGCCAGGCTGGTTCCTGTTGTACGACCATCAAAGACACCCGACAGAATCTCGGGTGTGTCCGATTCATCGCGCTGAGTCACAATATGGCTTTGCCCAGGTCGTCGCCGGTTGAGGTCAACCAGCAAATCGTCGACGCTGACGGGAATCCCGGGTGGTACACCGTCAATGATCACGACATTTGCCGGTCCGTGACTTTCGCCTGCCGTCGTGATTCGAAATGCCTGACCAAATGAATTTCCTGCCATTTTACCTTGCCTGAACTTTCGCCGATTGCAGGACTCTCAATTCACGTGGTAGCGGGAATGAAACGTGTTCTTCCCGAGTCGTGATTTCTTCGACCGTGGCCCCGAATCCACTCTTCAACCATTCAATACAGTCCTGAACGACGATTTCGGGGGCACTGGCACCTGCCGTAATCAAAACAGACTGGTGTCCCTCGAACCATTCCCGTCGCAGTTCCTGAGCCCCGTCGATCAGATAAGACGGCTTGCCGAACGATGCACCGATTTCCTGCAATCGTCGACTGTTCGAACTGTTCTGGCTGCCAAGCACGATCATCACTTCGACCTGTTGTGCGAGTTGCTTGACGGCGTCCTGACGATTCGTCGTCGCATAGCAGATGTCTTCCTTCGGCGGACTTTCAATCATCGGGAACCGTTGTTTCAGTGCGACGATGACTCGCCCCGCCTCTTCGACACTCAAGGTTGTTTGTGTCAAATAGGCGATCTTCGCGTCCGCCGGGAACGACAAATCGGAAATGTCATCCGGATCTTCGACGAGCGTAATACTGGCCGGAGCTTCCCCCATTGTACCGATCACTTCGTCGTGACCATCGTGTCCGATCAGGATGATGTGAAATCCCTCGCGAGCATATTTGATCGCTTCCAGATGGACTTTTGTCACTAGCGGACACGTTGCGTCGATTGTCTGCAACTTGCGAACCCGCGACTGCTCACGAATTTCCGGTGAAACTCCGTGTGCCGAAAAGAGCAGAATCGAACCGATGGGGACTTCGGCGATTGTGTCGACAAACGTGACCCCCTGTTTCGTAAATCGCTCGACGACGTATTTG
The DNA here is from genome assembly GCA_025353525.1 of Schlesneria sp. Lineage (GTDB taxonomy): Bacteria > Planctomycetota > Planctomycetia > Planctomycetales > Planctomycetaceae > Schlesneria. Next base: position 3,386 of record JANXOO010000455.1, read on the forward strand.
TTGTGGACGATTTCGTGATAGACGTAGATTTTCGAACCGAACATGCGGATCGTCTCGTCCAGGCATTCGATCGCCATGTTGACGCCGGCACAAAAACCACGCGGATTCGCCACCAGAATTTTCATTGTCGTTCAGACTCCGTCCGGAAAAATGCGTATAAGTCGACCGGCAGGAATGGAAATACCGGCCGTTGAATCAGGGGTGAGCACGTTTGGAATATCCGCGTTATTCCGGGTCGCGAGGCGTTCAGGGCTCATTGTGGCGCAATCTGCATTTCGCTGTTGTATTGCTCGTAGTAGTCGTTGATCTCTCCATCGACATCGAAGACATGAGCCACCAGCGCCGCCCTGGCCCACATTCCGTTTCTCGCCTGACGGAAGTAGAACGCCCGTTCGTCGTCGTCGATCGCCGGAGGAATCTCACCGAATTCCTTGTCGCGTGGAAACGGATGCAGAATCGCCGCATACGGCTTCATCCGCGAAACCCGCGCCTTGCTTAACTTGAAATGTGAAAAGTCGAGTTCGTTCAGTTCCTGTTCTTCGGAACCGGAATTGTGTTCACGCTGAATACGCGTCATATAAAGTGCATCAAGCTGCTCGATCACCGGCTTTCCATCGAGCGAATCTTCCAGCGAGTGGCATTCGCGAACGTCAACCTTCGCGTCGATCAATTTGTCTTTCAGATCGCGCGGCAATGCCAGTGTCGGGTGAGCTGGCGAGATGAAGACCAGTCGAACCTGTTCGTGCAGTGCCAGTAGCTGAGCCAGCGAGCGGACAGTGCGACCCCGGCGAATGTCACCGCAAAACCCGATCGTCTTGCCTGCGATCCCTTTTCGCAGACCCGGAAATAATTCTCGCAATTCGTCGTACCGCGTCCATTGCCGGGAATCCTTCGCATCGGTGAAGCTGAACGCACGCTGAATCGTATAGATGTCGAGCAGGGCTTGCGTCGGATGCTCGTCGGACCCGGCCCCTGCATTGATAATCGGCACGCTGCGTCGCTGGCTGTTCGCGAGCGTATTCATCATATATCCGCAACATTCCGCGAACTTCGGAATGTGGCTGCGCATGATGACCAGGTCGAAATAGCTGCTGAACATTCGCATCGAATCGAACGGTGATTCGCCCTTGGCTTCGGACGAAACCGACAGATCGCGGACTTCATTACATTGCATTCCCAGAATTTGACATGCTGCTGCAAACGACATGAAGGTTCGCGTCGAAGGTTGGGTGAAATACAGCATCGCCCGCTTGTGCGAGAGCAACGTGTTCAAATGCCTGTGTCCCTCGTTCGACTTGGCCAACAATCGGATCTTGTCGGCAATACGGCACAGTTTGTCGAGTAACGGTCGGGTCAACTGTCCGGAAAAAATGAGGTGACGCAATCGCTCGCCCGATGAAAAATCGGGAACCTTGACCTTGATCGGTCGATCAAGTCGACTCTCGTAATCTGCAAAACTGAGTTCGTCGGGCATGCAGAACTTTCCATCTCTTTTGACGCTTGCAGTGACTGTCGGGCATCGATCAAAAGCACATTTCCGCACACAACGCGGTGACGCTTACGCCCGCTATTGTCTGAAACCGGCCAGACTTTGGCAAATGCCACGTTACGAAGCCGTCCCGTTTGGGAGTTTTTCCCCGCTCGGCCGCGACGACAGTGCCGTAACAGATTCCCTGGATTCCCTGGATATTCTAATCGAGCACACCTGAATTTTGAGCGCCATTCAGTGGCAGTTTTCTTGCGAGATCGAGAATCATCTTGCGGTCGGCGGTCATTCCGCTGTAGATTCGTATCAGATTTGTAACGAAATGTCTTTTTGAAATCTGTCTTTTTGACAGGTGAATCGTGGCACTGACAGAACTCGATCGAAACCTTCTCGAACGCTGCATGAAACGTGACGGTGCAGCATGGCGGGAGTTCGTTGATCGGTTTTCCGGGCTTTTCGTTCATGTCATCAGGCACACCGGCCAGTCGCGCAGCGTCGAACTTGGTATCAACGATTCCGACGACCTGTGTGCTGAAATCTTCCTGGCAATCCTTGCCGACAATTTTGCGGTACTCCAGCGATTCAAAGGCGAAAGTTCGCTCGCGACGTATTTGGCCGTTATTTCCCGCCGGATTGTAGTCCGCGAAGTCATCCGTCGCCGTATGGCCGAAGCATTCGGTCACGTGAAAATGCAGCGAGCCAATGTCGACCTGGCACATGCGGACATCAGCGAAATCGCGCGTATTGAAAATCGGGATCTCGTCGAACGAATGCTCAACGGACTGCCTGAACACGACGCCATCGTCATTCGGCAGTTTCATCTGGAAGGCAAGACGTATCGGGAAATCGGGGACAAACTGGGGATTCCGGAAAACTCGATCGGACCGACACTCACGCGAGCCCGAGAAAAATTACGACAGTCACTCTCCGCCACCCTGGGTTAATGCGGCGTCTTCATCCATCGACCGCGCCGGTTCCGTTGTCCAGGACTGCGACGACTCCGCTGCACAACCTCGATCCCCAGAGGGGTGAACGCGATTCTGTATCCATGATGCTGTGCCGATCTAAATTGGCCGAATGAACCGCCGGACGAGACGTAACCGATCGGCCTTGGTACCATGTGTTTCCGATTCTCGTGATGTCAAAGGGAATCGATCAGGATGTGACCTGGAGAATACGAGCATGCAAGCAAACGGGCCCCTGGCAGAAATCCGCAATGGACGCGTCACAATTGTCGTTTTCGGAGAGGATATGAAGCACCTGGACGAATCCAGAATCGCCGAGGTCGGGCGAAAACTGCTGGAAATTGTCGACGGTTTGCCGCATCCGGTTCTGGTCTTTGATATGGCTTCGACCGAATTCTTCGGATCATCATTTATCGAATTACTGTTTCGCATATGGAAGCGGCTGACGGCAAAACCGTCTGCCAAATTCGGGATTGCCGGACTGCAACCGTATTGTCGCGAGGTCCTCGAAGTCACTCACCTCGATACGCTCTGGCCCCTGTTTGACACGCAAGCGGACGCCATCAACGCTTTCAAATTGGATTAGTCGTCATCCACCGATTGAATACATCGGGCGATCCGGCTGAATAAATCGAGCGGTGTTGATCTCGTGCCCTTCTTTCTTCGACGCAACGCTCGATCGAATCGCTGCTGTGATCCGGTCATCCGAAGCTTCAGAGCGTAACAGGCCGCGAACGTCGGTTTCATCGTGGCTGAACAGGCAATTGCGCATTTTTCCGTCCGCAGTAATCCGGATGCGATTGCAGCTCATACAAAACGGCTGGCTGATTGACGCGATAAAGCCGATCCGACCGATTCCGTCTTCAAACACGAAATCCGTCGCTGGCCCCCCGTGACCGCCCGCCAATTTGTCACTCACCGGTTTCAGCGGCATGATTGATGCCGAAAGAGTCTCGATAATTTCGTGGGCGAAAAGAACTTTGCTCCTTTCCCACGCGTTATCGGCATCAAGCGGCATGTATTCGATAAAACGAACCTCGACTCCCGTTTCGCGAGCGAAGTGTCCGAACGGAACGATCTCGGTCTCGGACAAACCCCGTACAGAAACAGCATTCACTTTCACGGGATTGAAGCCGACGCGTTGTGCCGCCTTGATCCCTTCGATCACGTTTTCAAAACCGTCACGTCGAGTGAACTTTTTGAAGCTTTCGGCGGTCAACGCGTCGAGACTGACGTTGATCCGCCGAAGACCCGCATCGTGAAGATCTTTGGCCTGATCGGCCAGAAAGATGCCGTTCGTCGTGAGGCCAATGTCTTTGACGCCGGGAATAGTCGCTAATCGGGCAACCAGCCGATGCAAATCGCGACGGACGAGCGGTTCGCCACCCGTCAGCCGCAGCTTGTCGATCCCCAAGGGCACAGCGACGCGCACAAAGCGTTCAATCTCTTCGAACGTCAGCAGTTCCGACTTGTCCATAAACTGCACGTCCTCGGCGGGCATGCAGTAAAAGCAGCGGATGTTGCAACGATCAGTCACACTGATCCGCAAGTTGTTGTGCAACCGACCAAAAGAATCAACGAGTGGTAATTCGGGAAGCATTAATCAATCCACAGCAGTCGCTGCCCGCAAGTGTTTGGGACGGCGAGGCTCCCGCCGAGCCGCTTCGTCGCAAGTTTTCCCGATTGTCATTCACTCAGAACGAACCAGGAATTTTGCCTGACCCCCATGTTCATCGGAACGCCAATTCCTCAATTGTCGGCGTTCCCTGCGGGGTTCGGCATACCAGGAACAGGTCATTCCTCGCATTGTACAGCAAGAGACGTTTTACCATCCGACATCAGGCTTTACCATACGTTGAAAATCTCAACGTCATGGCTTTGAGTTACCGCCGCCCGGATGAACCCATTCCGTCGTTCCGTCGTCCCAATTCTCCTGTTTCCAGATCGGGACGGTCACTTTCAGTTCGTCGATCAGATACTGTCCCGCCTCGAATGCCTGTTTCCGATGCGGGCAACTGACGGCGACCGCCACGCTGATATCACCGAGTTCCAATCGTCCCAGCCGGTGAATAATACCGATCCGATCGATCGGCCACTTCGAACGGGCGACCGTTTCCAGTTCGGCGAGTTTTGCTTCGGCCATTTCCGGGTAGCCTTCGTAATCGAGTGCAACCGTCCGGCGGCCGTCAGTCATTTCCCGAACCGTTCCAAGAAAAAGTACGACCGCCCCCGATTGCGAGGACCGAACCGATTCAGTCAAGGCGAAGTAGTCGATCGGTGAATGAGTCAGCGAAATCATGTGCAAGCCCTGGGACATTAACCGCCACTGACGGGAGGAAAACAGGCAACCTCATCAGTGGCCTGGATCACAACTCCATCGTCTGCATAGTCGTTGTTGATTGCAACGAGCAACTGCGGAATCAACGGCCCGAGTCCAGGATGTTGAGCGACCAGCAATTGTTTCAGGTCAGAAACCGTTTGGCCGTCTTTCCATGGAATTTCCAGCATTGGACAACCGGCAACATCTCGCGCTTTCGCAAACAGCTTCACCCGCAACATCACAAACACGCCTCAGACTTGACGATCAGAAGAAACACTTTTTGAACAGCAGATCCGCAGAAACAACTCGCCGCACTTGCAGATACTTCCGGGCAAACGACAAAAAAGGGCACGCAACCTGTTTCCCGTATTTACCCGATGAGAGCGAGCTTCGCGAGGTGCAAATCGCACGTGTCGCAAGCACGATCATTACATTGCCTCGCGCACCCGCTGACGCACCAGTCCCGCTCGGCATCGACATTGAGTGTTTTTGACCATTGTTCGAGATATTCCAGGTCAAGCGCTGAACCTTGCATCAGCAAAATTGAAGCAATGTCCCGGAGATGTTTGTCGGAACCGCCGTCGCGAAAGTATTTCAGTATCATGAGAATGGCGTTTTCGGAAGAAGCGAACCAGGCGTCAAAGTATCCTTAACCCTTTCGGCAACGATTCGCCGAAGATCAGGGATTCGTCGTCTGATTCGAGTTCCGCCACGTTCGCAACAAGGTCCCGATAATGGCGTCGATTTCCGGTGACCTGGTCCAGCTTCTCAAGTACCCGATCGCGCATCGACGAATCGAGGTCCCGGTATCGGTCGCCCGTCATTCGGGACAGTTGCATCATCGCAAATGCTGCCAGCGGATCGGCAAGCTTCAATTTGAATAATTCCGTCAACCAGCGACCGGCCTGGTCCGGTGGCACAACCGTATTGAGGTGCCCATAAACGGGACGACGTGCTCCGATGCGACCGAGTGACCATAGTCCTGCGGAACGAAGGGAATCGAACCGGGGTCGTGCAAGCAGTTCCAGTAAAAGATCTCCCAATTCGCGTTTGACGGAGACTGACAGGTGCTCACACGACCCGAGTAACCGTATGACTTCGGCCGATTCGTGAGAATTGCTCCCGAAATCGATGCTCTTCCCCTTTGAAACAGGTTGCCGGACCGCCTGCTTCAACTGGCTCATCAACGGTGCGGCTAACGCCAGTTGTTGCCCGGCAGTCAGGCCGCCAGCAATCCGCCTCCAAAGTATATGCCACTCCACACGACACGCCGTCGCTGTAAATAGCAGTTTACCATGCAGCAGCTTCCAGGTTTCGTTGCATCTCCAATCGTCAACCGCCAGTCCATAGCCGGGTCGCAACGAGAATCCGGTCAGGTTCAGCCAACGCGCTTCATGCTCGGCACTCGACGAACGACCCTGTTCGCATTCGATCAAGGCTTGCCACAATTGCCGTAAAATCGATGTCGGCCACTCGTGACGCTCCAATCCCAACATGTCCACCAGGCCCTTCACAACCGCCGCTGGCGGGCGACGCACATCGGACGACGAGACCAGAACTGTATTGTCACTCGCTCGTAACAGGGTTTTCTGTTTCGGATCTGTTTCTGAAGTTGGGGACCTGGATGCTGTGACATCGACTGAAACAGCCCCACCAATCCGTGGCAAAGCGAATGTCTCGACGATGACTGACCGGGCCGACTGAATGATGGCATCGTCAAACAGTCCCTGGCGTTCACCCGCTGCATGGTGTGCTGCGACGTCAGTCTGTGTTGCGGATCGAACATCGAACAACAGCTTCCAGGAACGCTTTCCTTCAACGTCACTGCACCACAGGTCGAGCGTACCGATCTCGGTCAATTTCGCTCGCAAGATCACTGCAATGGTCGCCGCATCCCGGGATTTGCCGGTCTTCAGTACGGTGCGAATTGGCGGCAGCGCTTTGATTTGCTCGGGATCGATTGAAACCAGATCGCCAGGCCGATCCGTCAGGCGGATACTCGAAACATACAACGGAAACTCAATCGGCTGCGAGACGAGCAACTGAAACTGGTGTCGCGACAGATCGACTTCGTGTCCCGGCTCGATCCCGGCAGGTAACAAACACAGCGCCGAATGAACCGAACCAGGATCGCTGCCAGCGGAAACGGTTGGCCCCGCATCGGTGGAGGATAACGCCGAATGGTCGACACCGATGTAATAAGTCCGGGCGAGTCCCGCAGCGATCCGGACTCCTTCGCCCCGTCGAACCATGCCGTAATAGGCGGCTCCGCGAGCCACCGCCAGGTCGAGGCGTTCATTCTCCAGCACGATCGGCGACCACGAAGGATCGTCGTCGTTTCGAAACCAGTTTTGAAGCGACCGGATCAGTCGTCGTCGTAAAACGGGCGACGCGAAGACGCCTCCGTTAAACAGCAATATATCGGGCCGGGCCGGATCAGATGTTTTGTTGTCGCGAGCCGACGTGACCGACTCGGCAGCACCCGATCCAGGTTCTGAACCAACGTGCCGGTGCGCGGACAGGAATGACGCCAGATGTCTTGTGATGGCAGCGTCAGAAGCGTACGGCAATCCGAACTCCTGGAACCCCGACTTCGATGACGTGGGCTTTGAATCCAGACCAACATCCGGAAAGAATCCGTCCGCAAGCCATGTTTCCACCTCTGTTCGCAGCACGGGGAACTGAATCGAACCTCCGATCAGTTTCGATCCGCTACCAGGCAGCGTCAGAGTCCATGAATCGGGTGCGTCGGTACCCAGCAAGACTTCTTTCAAATGCCGGCAACTGCGCACCAGAACGCTCCACTGACGGGGCTCCAGATTTCCACCGGGTTTCACTCGTCCTTCAAGGTGATGCGCGAGGGCCAGATCGAGATTGTCACCGCCCAGGATCAAATGGTCGCCGACGGCCACTCGATGAAATTGCACGGTGCCATCGGTTCCGCGTTTCACCTGAATCAAAGTAAAGTCGGTTGTTCCGCCGCCGACATCGCACACGAGGATCTTTTGGCCGGGTGTGACGAGTTGATTCCAGCGATCAGCGTGCTTGTCGATCCACGCATAAAACGCGGCTTGCGGCTCTTCAATCAGCACCACACGCGTGAGGCCCGCTTGCCTGGCTGCTTTAATCGTTAATTCCCGAGCCACTTCGTCGAACGACGCGGGCAGCGTCAGGACGAAGTCCTGCTCGGCAAGACGATGATCGGGAAACCGGGCATCCCAGGCATTGCGGAAATGTTGCAGATACCGGCAACTGACTGCGACCGGAGAAAGTCGATCAACATCTTCAGCGCCCTGCCACGGCAGCAAATCGGCGTTGCGGTCAACACCGTTGTGACAGAGCCACGACTTTGCTGATCCGATCAATCGCCCGGGAACAAGAGTGCCGTGATCGCGAGCAAATTGACCGACAAGTGATTCCGGTTTCCCGCCCCACGGCAACGCCAGCGAATCGGCAGGAAACTCGGACGCGGCAGGTTGATAGTGAAACGATGGCAGCGTTTCTCTCGACTCGATCAGACCCGGTGCGACGATCTGCGGAATTGAAAATGTACAGATCCGGCGGAGTTTGTCCGTGGTATCGACGAACGCCATCGCCGAGTTCGTAGTTCCAAGATCGAGTCCCACGACATATCGGCTGGGCTGAAACTGTTCTGCTGCGACCACAAAGAGGGCTCATTACATAATACGAGTTCGTCGGATAACGCGTTGAAAGCGGAATCGTATCGAGGTGTATGGCGTAGTGCTACAGGCTGATTCTGAAATCATCGGATTTGCGGTGATCGGGGCTTACTTCTGAACCGTCTGATCTGCGGGGATTTTTCCGGATGAACACTCGACGGACAACGTTACGAAGGACGTACGAATGCTTTCCTAAATGCCGTCTCACCATTATCGTGTTGTGATCGTGGGTGCAGACTGTACTTCACCTGCGGAAGCGGGCATCCGAAAAGAACGGCAACCATGTGCGGTATCGCGGGAGGAAGTTGGACCAGTCAGGCTGAACCGCTCGACGAAGCCGTACTGCAGCGAATGACTCAGGCGATCATCCATCGCGGCCCGGACGACTCGGGAACCCGATTCTCGACATCCGACGGAACGACAGCGACAACCGGTTCAGATCAGATCTCTGACGGATTGCGCGTGACCCCAACCGGACATCGTGCCGGTGGAGCGGCTCTCGGTTTTCGCCGGTTGGCGATCATCGATTTATCGGGCGGACACCAGCCCATGTCCAACGAAGATGGTTCCGCCTGGATTGCGTTCAACGGTGAAGTCTACAACTACCGGGAACTGAAACCGCAGCTCGAATCGCTGGGACACCGCTTTCGTACCGCGTCCGACACCGAATGTATCGTTCATGCTTATGAACAATGGGGCCGTGACTGCGTCACTCGATTACGAGGGATGTTTGCCTTTGCTATCTGGGACGACCGACAGCGAACGCTGTTTCTTGCCCGTGATCGCATGGGACAAAAACCGCTCGTCTATCGTTTGCACCAGGGCCGCCTGACATTTGCCAGTGAACTGAAATCGCTCTTGCAGGTGCCGGGGGCTCCTCGGGATGTTGACCCGTTTGCCGTTGCCGACTTTGTGACACTTCAATACGTCCCGCATCCGCGTACGATGCTGCGTGGCTATTCGAAGCTGCCGCCCGCGCATTGGGCCGAATTCAATGCCGCGACGGGCGACCTGAGCATTCGGCGATATTGGGAAGCACCGTTTCAGAGACCGCCGTCACAAGAACCCGCTTCGCAGCACCCGACGTATGAACTGACATCGTCGGTCGATCGTTCGGAATCCGCCGACGGGACGAATTCTGGCGCGGTCGACTGGAAGTCCCGTTTGCGCACCACGCTCGAAGAGGCCGTCGGGATTCGTATGCGATGCGACGTTCCGTTCGGAGCCTTTTTGTCTGGAGGGGTCGATTCGACGATTATCACCGGACTGATGCAAAGGCAGTCCGCGCAAAAAATACGGACTTTTTCCATCGGGTTCTCGGAAAAGAAATTCGACGAGCGAAGTTACGCTCGCGAGGCGGCTGCCACACTTGGCACCGACCACCACGAGTTCGTCGTCGATCCGTCGGCGGTCGAAATGCTTCCGAAACTGGTTTGGCACTACGACGAACCGTTCGCCGACAGTTCAGCCATTCCGACCATGTATCTGTCTCAGTTGACCCGTCAGCACGTCACGGTCGCTCTGACCGGCGACGGGGGCGACGAGTTATTCGCGGGGTATGATCGCTACCTTGCCGTCGACCTTGCGTCCCGCATTGACCGCTTGCCCGGATTATTGCGAGCAGCACTGACCAGTCCCGCCTGGCAGCGGCTTCCGGCATCGGTACAGCAGAAATCGCGATTGAGGCAGATCAAACGATTCCTCGCCGCACTTGGTCAAAGTCCCGAGCGACGTTACGCGAACTGGATCAGTATTTTCGACGATGCCCGCAGACCCGGCCTGTTTTCACGAGATTTTGCACACAGCCTCGCCACAGGTCAGTCGTCACCCACCCCTTACGATCCGGCTTCATTCATTCTTGACGCTTATGGACGTTGTTCCGAACGGGATGTCGTCCAGCGGACAACCTGCGTCGATGTCGAAACTTACTTGCCGTGCGACATCCTGACGAAAGTCGACATTGCCAGTATGGCGTTCAGCCTGGAATGTCGCAGTCCGTTTATGGACCACCACGTCGTTGAGTTGGCCGCCCGGATGCCTCGTAACTTGAAACTGCGAGGTCGACGCGGCAAACGAATCCTGATCGAAACGTTTGCCGATCTGTTGCCAGCCTCGATTCAAACCAGACGCAAGATGGGGTTCGGTGTGCCGCTCGATCACTGGTTCCGCACCTCATTGCGCGGACTGTTAACCGACACTCTTTTGGATCGGAAATCGTTAAGTCGAGGATATTTCGAGCCTGCGTCAGTGCGCCGTCTGGTCGAAGAGCACACGTCATCCCGCTGGGACCACAGTGCGCGACTGTGGCTGTTGCTGGTGTTTGAACTGTGGCATCAACGGTTTGTCGATGGCAGTTCAGCCTGATCGGCGACAGTCACCGACGATGCGTTCAAGTTCGGCGATGTATTCGATGAACTTCAACTTGCCGTCCGCCGAGATCCGGCACAGTGTTTGAGATCGTTTCGCGCGTGATCCCTTCCAGATCTCGACGAAACCCGATTCTGTCAGCACCTTCAAATGTCGATTCAAATTGCCGTCGGTGAGCGAACAGTACTTTTTCAGGTCGGCGAAAAGAACTCCGTTCGGTTCAGCGATGAGTGACATCATGATTCCCAGCCGCGCCTTTTCATGGAGAGCGCGTTCCAGCCCCTCGTAAGCGAACCGTCCGTCAATCGCCGCCACTGCCTCGTCCATTGTGTTTCCGTAATTCATCCGGTGCTGACGCGAGCCGAATTCAGCCAATCCCGTTTTTGATTTTATACTTCGCTCAACCGGAAAAGACACGTTTCCCGCGAACGGGATGCTGATATGCTGACATCACGGCCGGATATTGGCCCTGATGTCCCATTGAGTTGCGGGCATCAACGGCGCCGGTCAGAATCGTCATTCGAAATCCTTCACTTCTACCGGGTGACACATTGATGCGTATGATCGTTGTTTTATTGACGGCGTTCGGACTGAGTTGCCAATCGACCGTCGATGCGTCCGATGTGGATCATCCGGCGGCGACGGTCCTGAAAGCGCGCGCCGACAAATGCCGACAGATTCTTAAGGCGAACATTGTTGATTTTTACCTCCCGGCCTGTGTCGATCAGAAAAATGGCGGGTATCTCGAAGCGCTTCAGGGTGATCAATTCGCCGCGACGGGTGAAAAGTTTCTGACGCTCCAGGCCCGGCAGATCTGGTTCTTCAGCACACTGGCAACAAAAGGAATTGAAAAAGAAGCCGCTCTCGCGGCGGCCAAATCCGGATTCGATTTCCTGGAAAGCAAGTTCCGTGATCGCACTCACGAAGGTTACTACGCCAAAGTGGCCGACAGTGGAGTGCCGACCGACCGCCGCAAACACGTTTATCTGAACTCGTTCGCTCTATACGCACTGTCGGCGTATTACCAGGCGACGAATGATCCGGCGGCGCTCGCTGCTGCCAAAACTCTGTTTCAGACGTTGGAAACGAAATCGCACGATGCCGCGTACGGTGGATACGTCGAGTTTTTTGAAGAGGACTGGAAGCCGATTTCTGATCGCCGCGTTCAGTCGTTCATCGGGCCCGGTGGTACGAAGACTTACAATACTCATTTGCATGTCCTGGAAGCCTTCACAGAATTGTACCGTGTCTGGCCCGACCCGCTGGTCCGCGACCGGCTGGAAGAGATGCTCGTTGTAAACACACAGACCGTTCGACTTCCCCATCACGGATGTAACGTCGACGGATTTACGACGGAATGGATTCCCATCGAAACATCACAAAACTTGCGTGCCAGTTACGGGCACGACATTGAAGGAGCGTGGTTGTGTCTGGATGCAGCTCGAGCGTTGAATCATTCGCGCCGTCTGATGCGCGGTTGGGCCGAGGGATTGGTCGGGTACAGCCTGCAACACGGTTACGACACGACGCACGGAGGCTTTTATAACTCCGGTCCACTCGGCCAGGCGGCGGATGACACGTCGAAAGTCTGGTGGGTCCAGGCAGAAGGATTGGTCTCGATGCTCGAAATGTACCGGCTGACCGGAGAACCCCGTTATTACGATGCGTTCGACCGGACATTCGAGTTTGTGATGAAATATCAGGTGGCCAGCAAGGGGAGCTGGTGGTCGACATGTCGGGCTGACGGCAAGGTCACAGGTCCGTCACGCAGTTCGATGTGGCAGGGGGCATACCACAACGGCCGGTCAATGTTACTGTCTGCCGAAATCCTCGACGAACTGGCAACCGCATCAAAGGATACGACTCGCGGCCAAAAATGAACCTGTCGCCATAGACCTGTTTATAGCGACTCCAGCCCGCCGTCAATCTCCTCGTCGGCCAACATGCTGTCGAAGTTCGACTCGAGAATTCGGTTAATCTCGTCGAAGTGGTCGCCACCCTCGTACGGGAAGAACCCCCAATCACCATATGACCACCGCATCCCGGACCGCGTAGAGGTATTCCCATACTTCGGGTCCACTTCCGCCCTGTAGTGCCGAACCGTGGCCGTCACCGCCTCCTCGCTGTTGCCAGCCGGGTACATGAACTGAAGCGAATCGTCAGTGAAGAGCCCGAAAGCGTAGAAGGTTTGGCCCGTATTCTCGCCGATCAGAGTGGAGAATGCGGCCTTCGACGCCTCGTAGACGTGATCGGGCGGATTCTGAATTTGTAGGGAATTCAAAGGCGACAAGCTCAGAGGAGGCGAGTCTGCCAAATGTAGCCCTGTCGCTCCGCGACAGGAAAGCCGTAGCGCAACCAGGTAAGCATGTTGCCCAAGGCATCCATTCGATTGAAACCTTCGATGAACTTAACAAACGCATTTGCGATTCGTCGCCTTGATTTCAACAGGCAGTGTTTTTGCAATTCGGCAATCCTGTCGCGGAGCGACAGGGCTACTTTTGCCGAGCAAAAATCGGTCACAGCCAATGAACCTGGGCGACGCTCTGCGGCATTTGCCGCATCGCTCTGCC